>CAIOHN010000210.1 GCA_903858105.1 uncultured Pseudomonadota bacterium
AAGATCATCATGACGAGTTTTACCCCCGACCGCAGGACAACAAATATTTATTCTCTGTCACACTTGGATTTTAAATATTTTGAAAACCTTTGAACCTTTTGCGGTTGCAGTGGAATACACACTGCAATACACCGCCATTCTGCGATGAAAAAGGTTAAAAAATGCTGAGTCTAGTGCGTAATTCAACACCGCCGATGCCAAACAAGACTGAAAACATAGTCGATGAATATGCGTTGCTCCAGCGTATAGTCGACGGGGATGCGCTGGCGTTTGAAGCCTTTTATAAGCTCTACTACCCGCGCTTATTTCGCTTTATTTTGCGCACCACCCGCGACTCTGAACATATCGAAGAATTAATACAGGAAACTTTGTTACTGGTTTGGGAGCAACCCGAGCGCTTTAATTTTGATAGTAAAATATCGACCTGGGTGTTTGGCATAGCCTACAATAAATCGCTAAAAGCCATGTCTAAAGCCGGTAAACGTAGTAAAGATATCGATATTGACGAATTCAGCGAAATACTGGGCGACCCTATGGCGAATATGGCAGACAATATCGAAAATCAGGATTGGCTTAATCAGGCATTAGACAGCTTGCCGGCTGATCAACGTGCGGTTATCGAGCTGACTTTTTATCACGGTCTGCCGTATCAGGAAATCGCCATAATCCTGGACTCCCCAGAAAACACCGTAAAAACCCGTATGTTCCACGCCCGCAAAAAGCTGCATGCGTTTGCACAGGCAAAGGGGAATTAAGCCTATGAATACCACCACTTCAAACGCACCAGATCAACATCAGCAGATTCAGTTGCTATTGCCTTGGTATATTAATCAAAGCTTGCAAGCCCATGACAGGCTGCTGGTAGATAAACACATTCGGCATTGCTTACTTTGCCGCCGGGAATTGGTCGGTTTACGTAAACTGGCTAATGCGGTGATTAAAACGTCCGATTTGGACGTGGCGGCGGAAACCTCGTTTGCCGGTTTGGTCGATAAACTACCGTCCCGTCATGCAATGCCGGCAGCGCGTTCTGCCAGGCAACCGCCACCAGGCCACTCATTAAACCGCTACCTCAAGCACTATGGTTTGCGATATGCAATGGCTGCATCGCTATTGCTGGCGCTGCTGCCAATCGGTTGGCGTATGCTGCCGGTTCCGACAGATGGCGCATACTACACGCTGTCAGCTGCTCGACCCGAGCCAAGTCAAACCATAGAATTACGCGTGGTGTTTGCAAAATCAACCGCCGAAGCCGACGTCGCAAACCTGTTGGCAGCTTTGCATGGCGAACGAGTAGGTGAAGCTAACTCCGTGGGAGCATTCACCGTGCGTCTAAATGCTTCTGACGGCAAGCCCAACCAGGAACAAGCCCTCGCTATGTTGCGCAGTCGGCAGGATGTGCTTTTCGCCGAGCCTGTGCTGCAACCATGAGATTAATACGCCTGGTCGCGTTGTTTATAGTCACAACGATAAGTCTAGCGTGTACTAACCAGACCGACTATTCTCGACTGGGCGACAGTGCAACTACCCAAGAACGCCGTTTGCTGGTTACCTTCGTAGATCGCACCATTAATCGTGATTTACCCGGCAGCAGCCAGGATCAATACCGAGTGCGTGGCTCGTATAACAACTCTGCCTGGAGCGAGCATGTCGCCCAGCAATTAGCTGACAAATATCGCTTGCAACTGATTGCCCAGTGGCCTGTGACTGAGTTGGGAGTGAATTGCGTCGTCTATGAAGTACCCGAACCCTTGGTGGTTAACCAGCTTATTTCGACATTGCAAGGCGATCACGATGTCAGCTCGGTGCAACTAATGCAAAGTTTTCAGGCACTATCCGAACCGACAGCTACCACACAAGCCGCGTATAGCGACCCTTATTTGCCCCTGCAGACCGCTTTTAATGCTTTGAGCATTGCCGAATGGCACAAAAAAGCCACTGGCCACGGCATTAAGATAGCCCTGATCGACACTGGTGTTGACCTGAATCACCCGGATTTAAAGGGCCAAATCAACTACTCTGAAAACATGGCGCCGGAACCCAGCGACCATAATTTGGCCGATAAGCATGGGACTGCGGTTGCGGGCGTATTATCAGCAAGGCCGAACAACGGCATTGGTATCGCCGGTATAGCACCGGAAGCTGAAATATTGGCGTTTAGGGCCTGTTGGCCGGATCAGCCAAGCTCGCTGGCGGCGCGCTGCAATAGTTTTACACTGGCTTTGGCCCTGAATCAGGCTATTCGCATGCACAGCCAGATCATCAATCTCAGCTTGAGTGGTCCAGAAGATCCGCTGTTGAAAATGTTGATCGAAAAGGCATTAGCTAAGGGCATCATTGTCATCGCAGCCGTACCCGGCAAAAACCAGGCAGGCGGTTTTCCGGCTAATATCCCCGGTGTACTGGCAGTCGGCCAAGGCGGCGAGGCAGACCAAAACCAAATCGTCGCTCCAGGCAGAGATATTTTGACCACACTGCCGCACGAATCTTACGATTTTATGAGTGGCAGCTCTTTTGCCACCCCACACGTTGCCGGAATGGCGGCACTGTTATTGCAAATGCACCCTGATTGGCAAGCTGCCGAGATAAAGCAGCAATTACGCCACCCGGAAAGTATGCTTAGCGCCCTGCTGAACGGTCAAACCCACTAATCAATTCAAACTTCCCGCGATGACCAAAGTTTGGCTGGATCGTTTAATCCATGCCCAACGCGCTGACCGCCGGTTTTTCCATCCACTATGATTTGCCAACAGATCGATTAGGCAGAAACGCCGCTACAACTGGCGCGCAACCGGCTACGGTTGGTTTTATGGATCAGGCCGTCGCCCGCTAGTCATCGCTCCGATTAAGTCCTATTTAAGCTGTGTAGAGAACAATAGATACCAACTGAAATGATCCACAAAAGGAGGGTTTATGTTCAGGGTATTAATGATACTTACAGTCGGTTTATGCTTTTCTGCCGCTGCACTCGCAGATGACGATGATTGGGGCTATAGACCTCGCCATCATCATCACCGCCATCACCATCAAAACTACGGTTATGGCTACTACGCGCCAAACTATCGCTACCAACCGCCGGCGGTGGTTTACTACCCAGCGCCTCAGCAATATTACGGCCTACCACCTGTAAGAGGCTTTAGTTATCAGCAGCAGATACCAATGCGGGAATACGGGCGTCACGACAGAGGCGGCTGGTAACCGCAAGTAGCAAAATGTGCGCAGCGGCTATTCCTTTGGGTTGGCTGCTGACTCTGGCTAACAGGGTTCTTGGAGGGGTTAAGATGAAGAAAATGAAAATGCCGGGTTTCTTGCCGCCACTATTAAAAAATTTCGTGGCGGCGGAAGCGACAGTTGGACAAATGCTGACCCATATTTCTATCGTCAAATGCCGATTACCGCAATCACCAAGGTAATGGTCGGTTTACTTTATAATCGAGTTTTTCCGATTACCCAGAGGCTGCACTGACATTGTGTTTTTAGGTATCCCGGTAGGCAATACTTAAGTAAAAAACTATAGTAGTTGCCGACGCCATAAAATGCCTGACAGACTCAATGCACAATAAACTCAACCGCTTTATCCTAAAAGCCACCGCTGCCGACTCAGCTGTTCAGTTGGCAGTGGTGCAGCGCTTGTGGAGTGGGTATGGTGAAATTGTCCGCTATGGCCTGACGGGCGGCGACAGGCCTAGTGTGATTGTTAAACATGTAAAACTGGCAAATCAAGGCAAGCCGCGCAGTGCAAATAACGATCTATCCCATCAACGCAAAATCCGCTCCTATCAAGTTGAGACCGCCTGGTACGCCAATTGGAGCCAGTATTGCGATATAAATTGTCGGGTGCCGGCTTGTCTGGCGTCGTCCTCGCAGGGCGATGAAGTCGTGATGGTGTTGGAAGACCTTGATATAGCGGGATTTCCGCAACGCCGCTCGCGGGTTGGCGCTGATGAAATACAAGCATGTTTGCACTGGCTGGCAAATTTTCATGCCACATTTTTGGGCGAAAAACCCAAGGGCTTATGGCCCACCGGCACCTATTGGCATCTGGCCACCCGCCCCGACGAGTTAAAGGCGCTGAATGATAATGCCCTTAAACACGCCGCGGCGGTGATCGATCAAAAATTAACTGCCAGCTCTTATCAAACCTTTGTCCACGGCGATGCCAAACTGGCAAATTTTTGCTTTTCCCGTGACGGCAATCAGGTGGCTGCGGTGGATTTTCAATACGTCGGCGGCGGTTGCGGGATTAAGGATGTGGCGTATTTTATCGACAGTTGTCTGGATGAAGACCAATGCCAACGCCAGGAACAGCAATTGCTGACTATATATTTTCAAGCCCTGAAACAAGCCTTGCACAGCAAGCAAATAGGCGTCGATGCTGATGCCGTGGAATACGAGTGGCGCGCGCTGTATCCGCTGGCCTGGACTGATTTTCACCGTTTTCTGAAAGGCTGGAGCTCAGGGCATTGGCCAGCTAACAGCTACAGCGAACGTGTCGCGCGCGATGTCATCGCCCAATTGCAAAACCGCCCGTAGGAGAACCAATGCGCTTGTCGGCCAATGATTTATTTTTACTGTGCCAATGCGCCATCTCCGCGGCTTATCAGGCCGGGCAGATGATTGCCAGACATTCACAACGCGCGGTCGCGGTAAACACCAAAAACGGCGGCAGCAGTCTGGCTGCGCAAGTGGTCACGGAAGTGGATCATCTCAGTCAGGACATTATCTTGCAGATTTTAAAGCCGACCTGCGCGATGTTCGATTTGGCCTTGTTATCCGAAGAAAGCCCGGACGACCAAGAACGGTTGCGCAAAGATTTTTTCTGGAGCATCGACCCTTTGGATGGTACTTTGCCGTTTATCGAAGGGCTGCCAGGCTATTCGGTATCGATTGGCCTGGTATCGCGGGAAGGTGCGCCGTTGATCGGGGTGGTTTACGATCCGCTGACCCAAACCCTATATCACGCGATTAAACAGCAATGTGCCTGGTGCAACGGGCACATCATAAATCGGACGGCGACGCCTGCTTTACCTGCCCAGACATTAAACTTCATCACCGATAAAAGCTTTGCAACAGATCCGCTGTATCAACCAACTTTGTTAGCCTTGGAGCACGTCGCCATTGATTTGGGTTACGCCGATGCCAGTTTTCTATTGCAAGGCGGCGCGGCAATGAATGCCTGCCAAGTCCTGGGTGCGACGCCTGCTTGTTATTTTAAATTTCCTAAACCGCAAACAGGTGGCGGCAGCATTTGGGATTACGCGGCGACTGCTTGTTTGTTTCAGGAAGCGGGTGTGCCGGTTAGTGATATGTTTGGCCAGTCGCTAGATTTGAATCCCGATGGCGCGACTTTTATGAATCACTGCGGCGTGTTGTACTGCGTCGATCAAGCCTTGGCGCGACGGCTGATTCAGCTTTACCAAACGCAGAGATAAGCTGGCGGCGAGCCGCGGGAGTATATTTGATTGCGGCAGTTAGTATTTGGCTCACTGCCAGTTCCCGCTCCCCAGTTCAAATAGTTGGAAAAGCGTTACGGGAACCGAATAATGGCTGTTAATCCGTCTTAAAATTAATTTTTGATAAAATGATAAACATCGCCGAATTTACCTTTTAAGGTCATCGATTTTTCGCCTTTGTCCATCAGGCTAAATACGTCAAATTTATCCGATCTGCCCAGCAGCGATATTTTTAATTTACCGCCTTCAATTTCGTAATTAACCGGCAATTGGTCATAAAAAGTACCTTCGCGGGGGATGTGCGTGATGGTGACTTTGCCGTCTTTAAAATTCCAGTTGTCTTCGCGTTTGATGGTATCAGTGCTGCTAACGGTTTTTTTGGTGTATTCCAGTTTCCAGCTACCTTGGATTTGGTCATTGGATTCCAGCGGGATATCGGCAAAACTAGCGCCGGAAAATACGGCTAAGCTCAGTAAAACAGTGGCTAAATTTATTTTTCTCATAATGATCTCCTGGTTGCACACAATAAGAAAATCATTCTACGCTCACGTTAAAGCAAAGTATCTTTAATTTATCGGGTCAAACAAACTGGGTATTCAAATAAACGATTAGCCTTTAAAGCAGTCATCATTCAAACGCTGCAATCACTTCGCTTTCAAGCTTGCCAGCCGCTATCCAGGCTTTAACGGCGGGATTAGCTAGCACTGTATCGACATAAGCTTGTGCATCAGAATTGGTGGCGATTTGATAGCTATTAAAGCGTAAAGCCACAGGTGCAAACATCGCATCCACAATACCAAACTTACCAAACAGCCAGGGGCCGCCAGCGTGATGTTGCTGACGGCACTGTTGCCAGATTTGGCCGACACGTTCTATGTCCGGGTATACCGATTCGGGTAAGGTTTTTGCAACGATTGGCCGGTGGCAATTCATCCCGCAATAGGTGCGCAACGCCGTAAAACCGGCATGCATTTCAGCGGCTAGTGAACGCGCCACGACTCTTTGGCGTGAGTCACTCGGCCAGCCTTGGGTATATGGAAAACGCTCCGCCAGATATTCCAAAATGGCCAGCGATTCCCAAACCTTGATGTCGCCATCGAGTAATAACGGTACTTTGCCAGTAGGCGAGTAGTGCAGTAGTTTGGGTTTGGAGTCGCTTCGATATAAGGGGATTCTGATTTCTTCAAAATCAATATCGTGATGCCGCAAAAACAACCACGGCCGCAACGACCAGGACGAATAATTTTTGTTACCAATAACTAATGTCAGACTCATGAGCTGAAACTCCTTTCTCAAAATGCTAATGATTTAACTAGCCGCTGCGTAATAAACCGGCGACAAATCCGCTGGATCTGGCCGTTATAATAATTGATTAATTTAAAACGATACGATTGTTTCTGGACACCATTGATTCAGCAACAATCCTCACCAATATCCTCAAACCAGATCTGCGGCGATTTTTGAATAAAGCGGCCCATCAATTCGATGCAAGCCGCATCGTTCAATTCCACAACCTTGATGCCGGCTTGCCGCAGCCAATCCAGATGCCCCGCAAAATTAACCGATTCGCCGACCACCACGCTGCCAATATTAAACTGCCGAATCAAGCCAGAGCAATACCAACAAGGAGCCAAAGTAGTGACCAGGATTTTGTCGCGATAGCTGGTTTGCCGGCCGGCTTTGCGGAAAGCATCGGTTTCGCCGTGCACAGCAGGATCGTTATCTTGTACCCGGCGATTGCGACCGCGGCCGAGCAGTGTGCTATCGGCATTAAACAAAGCCGCGCCGACCGGCACACCGCCCTCGGCAAAGCCGGTTTGAGCTTCGGCAAACGCTACCGCCAGCATCTCGTGGTAGTTCATCGACTGCTCTCCAACGCTTATAGCCAATACGCCAATACTATGCCAACAAACACCGCCAAGCCAAACCAGTGATTATTCAAAAACGCTTTAAAGCAACTGGGCTTGTCAAAATTAAAAATCAGATTTTGTTGGTAAACCGCCAAGGCTGCGGCGACGGCTAAACCCGCGTAATACGGCCAGCCTAAATGCTGCAACATGCCTACTGTAATCAACAAGCCCATAATCACCACTTGCAAGCCAGCGGTAATTTCCCGCACCCGCTTGCCAAATAAAATGGCTGTGGATTTAACCCCAATTTTCAAATCGTCGTCGATATCCACCATCGCATACATGGTGTCGTACACCAGCGCCCACAGCAACACCGCCAGATACAACAGCCAAGCTAGCAACGGGATGCTATTGGTTTGCGCGGCAAACGCCATCGGCACTGCAAAGCCAAAAGCTGCACCCAAATAGGCTTGCGGCAAATGGGTAAAACGTTTCATGAACGGATAGCTAGCCGCCAAAAACGCACCGATAAACGACAAACCGATGGTGTACCAGTTCATCAGCAACACCAAGCCAAACGCTGTCAGGCATAGCACCGCAAACACGATCAGCGCTTCTTTGGGTGTTACCTTACCGGCGGCAATCGGCCTTAATTTGGTCCGATCCACATGCGGATCAAAATCCTTATCGGCATAATCGTTAATCACACAACCGGCGGCGCGCATCAACACCACGCCAGCCACGAACACAATCAATACCAATAAATCCGGTTTGCCATTCCCGGCTATCCACAAAGCCCATAGCGTAGGCCAAAGCAGAATGAAAATACCGATGGGTTTGTCGAAACGGGCCAGAAGCCAGTATTGGTGGAGGCGGTCGGTGAGTGTTTCGGTCAGCATCTCAATGTCCGGTTTTGTCTTTAATCGTCTGAATAATCGAAGTCGTCGAATGCCCTTCAATAAACGACAAAATCTTCACCTCGCCGCCATTGGCCAACACGCTTTCGTGACCGGCGATGCTGGTGATGTCGGTGTAGTCGCCGCCTTTCACCAAAATGTCAGGCAGTAATTGGTCGATGACGGCTTTGGGGGTATCGTCAGTAAACTCTACTACCCAATCCACGCATTCCAAAGCTGCCAGCATTTCCATGCGATGCTCCAGCGGGTTGACCGGCCGCTCCGGGCCTTTCAAACGTTGTACCGAGGCGTCGCTATTGACCAGAACAACCAACCTGTCGCCCAGGGTTTTGGCTTGTTGCAGGTAGCGCACATGACCGGGATGCAGGATGTCGAAACAACCGTTGGTGGCGACGATTTTCTCGCCGTTTTGTTTGGCGGCGGCGCGTTCTGCCAATAGCTCCGGCAAGCCGCAAACGCCTTTGTGATGCGCGCGCGGGCCTTGCAAGGCACGGGTTAGTTCGTCGGTGTTGACGGTGGCGGTACCCAATTTGCCGACGACGATGCCAGCGCCGATATTGGCCAGTTGGGTGGCTTCGGCCAGCGATTTTTTAGCAGCCAAACTGGCCGCCAGCACCGAGATAACCGTATCGCCGGCACCGGTGACATCAAATACTTCGCGGGCTTGGGTTGGTAAATGCAAAGGCTCTGCATGTTTACTGAGCAAGGTCATGCCGTGCTCGCCGCGTGTTACCAGCAGGGCTTCCAGTTCAAAGTCATTGATTAAATTAAGGCCGCGCTCGACGATTTGCTGTTGATCGCTACAGCGACCGACTACCGCTTCAAATTCGTTGAGATTGGGCGTGATCAGCGTGGCTTGTTTATAAATAGAAAAATCGCTGCCTTTCGGATCGACCAATACCGGCTTGTTCAGTTGTTTTGCCAGGCGAATGAATTGCTGCACCTGGCTTAAGGTGCCTTTGCCGTAATCGGACAGCACCACAACTTGCGATTGCGTCAGTTCGGCGTGATACAGATGCAACAAAGCGTCGCTATCAACTTGCTGAAAACCGTCTTCAAAATCCAGACGGATCAACTGTTGATGGCGGCTCATCACCCGCAATTTGGTAATGGTCGGATAACCCGGTATCGCTTGAAACAGACACAAGACCTTGGCTTGTTGCAGCAATTTTTTTAAGGCGGTCGCCGCTTCGTCTTCGCCGGTAAAGCCCAATAACGATGCTTTGGCACCCAGTGCGGCGATATTTAACGCCACGTTGCCTGCCCCGCCAGCGCGTTGTTCGTCTTGTTTGACATGTACCACCGGCACCGGCGCTTCTGGCGAAATCCGCGAGGTGGCGCCGTGCCAGTAGCGATCCAGCATCAGGTCGCCGACCACCAGCACGCGGGCGGTTGAATAGTTGGGTAATTGCATGACTTTGTGAGCTAATCAGTGAATCGAAGGATGCTATTATAGCCGCAACCCGATGTGATTAAGGTGCAAACCATGAGCGTACAAATCTACCATAACCCGCGTTGCGGCAAATCTCGCGATACTTTGAAGTTACTGGAAGCGCAAGGCATTGCGCCGGAGGTGATCGAATATCTGAAAACCCCACCTACAGCCGCCGACTTGCAGGAGATACTGACAAAACTGGGCATCACGCCGCG
Organism: uncultured Pseudomonadota bacterium; assembly: GCA_903858105.1. Lineage (GTDB taxonomy): Bacteria > Pseudomonadota > Gammaproteobacteria > Methylococcales > Methylomonadaceae > Methylomonas. Next base: position 9,871 of record CAIOHN010000210.1, read on the forward strand.
CGAACTGATGCGCACCAAAGAACCTGAGTACAAAGACAACGGCCTGGACGATAAATCCTTAAGCGATGCGGAATTGATCGAAGCGATGGTGAGGATACCTAAACTGATCGAACGCCCGATTGTGTTGACCAATGGTAAAGCCGCTATCGGCCGACCGCCAGAAGCTGTGTTGGGTATTTTGTAATGGCAAAAATCCTGGTTTTGTTTTACAGCCGCGATGGCAGCACCGCCCGCATGGCGCAGCAAATCGCTCGCGGTGTGGAGTCGGTTGCCGGTGCGGAAGCCGTGTTGCGTACCGTGCCTGAGGTGTCGGCGGTTTGCGAAAAAGTCGCTGACAGTATTCCCGACACTGGCGCGGCGTATGCCAGTTTGCAGGATTTGGAAGGCTGCGACGGCCTGGCCTTGGGTAGTCCGACCCACTTCGGCAATATGGCAGCGTCGTTAAAACATTTTTTGGATGGCACTACCGCGCTGTGGTTTGCAGGCGCATTGTCCGGCAAACCGGCTGGCGTGTTTACTTCCAGCGGCAGCATGCACGGCGGGCAGGAATCCACGCTGTTATCCATGATGCTGCCCTTGATGCACCACGGCATGTTGTTGATGAGTTTGCCTTGCAATGAAATTGCCCTGCGCGAGACCGTCAGTGGCGGCACCCCTTACGGGCCCAGCCATGTGGCCGACGGCGACACCGAGTTGACCGAGCATGAAAAGCGTTTGTGCTGGGTATTGGGAGAACGTCTGGCTAAAGCGGCTGCGGCTTTGCAGGGCGCTGGTTTGTAGAGCGATTTAGCGCATGCTGGATTTAACTCCGCCTTGCGAGGCTAATCAATTTTACCTATCCCATGTCAGCTTGTTGCTGGATAGCTATCAACGCTTGCTGGGCAAGCCCTTGCTGGCATTATCCACCGAGCTGCCTTTGGGTCAGCAAATCGTTAATGCTGATTTTGTTTTGCTGTCGCATAACACCGACGCCGATCCGCTATTCAATTATGCCAACCGGATGGCTTTGGCCTTATTTGAGTTTAGCTGGAACGAATTGATTGGCATGCCGTCGCGGTTTTCTGCAGAGCCGGTCAACCGCGAAGAGCGCGAGCGCTTGTTAAACCAAGTCGCAAAGCACGGTTTTATCGACGATTACTCTGGTGTGCGGATTGCCAAGTCAGGTCAGCGTTTTCTGATAGAACGTGCGGTGGTTTGGAATCTTTACGATCATGGGCAAAATTATTGTGGTCAGGCGGCTTGTTTTAGTCACTGGCGCTTGTTACCCTGAAATCACCAACCCTCTAACCATTTATAGGCGAGAACTTTATGCTGAAAACTTCAATAAAACGTGGTGGCCGCTTATGCTGCGGACTAATCCTGATGCTTGCCGGTGCGGCGCAGGCCGATGAGGTGGGTTGCGTGACCACCACCTGGAAACTGATCGGTGCCAATCATAAAGTGTGTGTGGATGCGTTTGAAGACCCGAAAATTCCCAATGTGGTTTGCCATATCAGCCAGGCCAGATCCGGCGGTATATCCGGCGGCTTGGGGCTGGCGGAAGATCCATCGCAGTTTTCGCTGGCTTGTCGGCAAATCGGCCCGATCAATCTGCCGACAAAAATGCCCCAGGAAGAAACCGTGTTTTCAGAAAGCACGTCATTGCTGTTTAAATCCACCAACATTACCCGTTTGTGGGATGCCAAACATAATACCCTGGTTTATGTGGCGATTAGCCGAAAAGTCATCGAAGGTGCGCCGGCCAATAGCGTGTCGTCGGTGCCGGTCATGCCTTGGGGTAGATAATCCGGCGTGGGGAGCGGCAATCCGGTTACTCCCCCTTGTTGTTTAACGCTTGCATGTCCTCAGGCCTAACCCACTTAAGCAATACCTCAAAAAGTTTGGCCGGTAAAATGGGCTTACCGATAAAGTCGTTCATGCCTGCTTCCTGGCATTGTTGCTGGTTGCTGGCCATCACGTTGGCACTCATCGCAATCACAGGCAAATGCTGGCAAGACGGGATTTTTCTTAACAAACGGGTGGCTTGATAACCGTCCATCACCGGCATTTGCACATCCATCAACACGCAGTCGTATACATTTTCGCGTAGTTTAGGCAGTGCAACTGCACCATTCTCGGCAACGTCGACCTGTACCTGAGCCTGCTCCAACAGTTCTATTGCGACAATCCGATTGGTTTCGTTATCTTCAACCAGCAACACTCTCGCCCCGTGGAGCTGGCGTAGCATGCCGGTATCCAGCTTATTACTACGCAGAATCGGAGAATTGCGAATTGCGGTAAGATCGGTGACACCCAGTAAAACATCAAAACTAAAGGTAGAGCCTACGTCTAGCGTACTGCGTACGCTGATGCTGCCGCCCATCTGCTCTATTAATTGCTTGGAGATGATCAAACCCAAACCAGTGCCGCCGTAGTTGCGAGTGACGCTGCTATCACCCTGGCTAAACGCTTGAAACAGCATGCTTTGTTGGTCTGGCGTGATGCCAATGCCGGTGTCGCTGATGTCAAATTGCAAGCGCACCGTTTGCTCATCGCGGCCAAGTTCTTTAAGGCTGACTTTAACCTGGCCATGTTCGGTAAATTTGATGGCGTTACCGACCAGATTGAGCAAAATCTGCCGTAAGCGTTGCGGATCGCCGACTACAGCAAGATAGCACTGCGCACTGTCTGGACGAATTAAATGCAGGCCTTTGTTGCTGCTGAGTTGCAGCATGGTCGAGAATACCTGATCCAGCATTTCCTCCAGCAGGAACGGGATGGTTTCCATTTCCATTTTACCGGCTTCCATTTTGGAAAAATCCAGAATATCACCTATCAGCGCCATCAAAGAATGAGCAGATGATTCAACTCGCTTTAAATACTCTCGCTGCTTAACGCTGAGTTGGGTGTTCATGCACAGTTCCACCAGGCCAATGATCGCGTTCATGGGGGTGCGGATTTCGTGGCTCATATTAGCCAGGAACTGGCCTTTGGCTTGATTGGCGGATTCTGCCTCCTGTTTGGCAACCTCCAGTTCGCAGGTACGTGCCTGCACCTGGCTTTCCAGATCATTTCCGTGAGCCTGGATTTGCGCCAGCATATTGTTAAAGGCTTCGGCCAGATCGCTGATTTCATCGTTGCCGAAATACTGCGAGCGTAGACTGAAATCATGGTCTTTTTCAATTTGCCGTGCAGTGTCGGCTAGTCTCAGTAAGGGCCCCAAAAAAGAACGTTGCAAGCGCTGCACGTACAGTGCGACCGCGCTGAGCGCAATCAAAATAATGCCGGCGTTGGTTGTCGTATTGATTAACAGCGTGTGGTAAGCGCGCTGCAAATCGGCGACAAGTGTGATATGCCCGACGACCTGCCGGTTTTTATGAAAAATCGGTTGGCTTAGCTCTCGGGTTTTCGACAGCCAGGTTGGCCACCAGTTATGCCAATTGGATGCAGGTTTTTGATACTGCACCAGTATTCTGCCGCTTGAGGTCTGGAGTTGCCCGGCAATAATGTCAGGGTCGTGTGACAGTGCGTCCAGAATTTCCTGAGCGGTTTGGCTATCGTCAAACAACAAGGCAAAGCTGCTGTTTTGGCCGATCATACTGGCGGTCAGGCTCAGTTTCTGACTGACGGCCAACTGCAGCGCAGTGTATTCACGAATCGTCAGCGATACGTTAGTGACCATCATGCTCAAGATCACCATCAGTCGCAAGATTCGGCTGAGTTTGCGGCTGATAGAGACGCGAGGGATGCTGGCTGCTGTCATTCTAGTATCTCCGCCATACGAAGTAATTTCGAGCTAAGCTTGAGAGACGCTGACTTGACTGCTGATAAATTTATCACCAGGTTAAGTTTGTTATCCCTCAGCGAAAACTCCACCATGCCGCCATGCGCGGCGAAGTTCTGTACATCGCTTACCAATAAAATGTGCGACAACCGCGCTTGTTCGATTAAAGCCGGGGCAAGAGTTGCGAGTTCAGTTAAAAATAAAATACGGCAGCGGCTGAGATCTGGCTTATCGCCAAGTTCGATACTCACCAGCGTGTCGTTGATTTGTTGTCCTTCCAGGACGGGTAAATAGGCTCTCAAAGCGCTGTTACCCAATAAACAGATCCTGATGGGTGCAGAGTCAGGCCACTGGGTCAGTTCGGCAAAGTGAAACAGATAGGCCGTTTTTAATTGAAACTCCCTATTTATGCTTGTGCCGTCCTCGGCCAGGGCCGAAGTGACCAGCCAGACAGTAAGCGATAAAAGTTTAAGCAGGCGCATTGATGCGAGTTGGTTAAAAGCGGTAGGAAAATTGCGCCATAAAGCCTCGCTGTATCTGGCTGGCTACCGGGATGTATAAAAGATCGTTAAATTCCGGGTGTTGATTATCCAATAGGTTTTGCCCGACCAGGGAAATTTCCAGATTTTTAAGCGGGTGCCAGCCTAATCTCAAGTCCAGCGAAACATAGCCGGGGATTTTTTGCCAATACACCTCGATTTTGTCCACATAGCGAGCCCAGGCATCAAGTTCAATCTCATCGGTAAGATTGAACATTGAGCGCACCGACAAACTGTGTTGCGGATTTGACTTTTGTTCTATCAACGGGTCTGAAAACCAGGGTTGATTAGGGTCTGCATGGGTGTCGAAATGGATGCCGCTATAAGAAGCCTGCATGCGCCAGTCGTGATTTATCCGATAATTTAAAGAGAGTTCCATGCCATAGCTTTTTACTTGCCGGTAATTGCCAACAGTGGTCGGTACTATGGGTGAGCTGACGCTGAAGCTTGGGTCGATATAGGGGGCGCCTGATGCTATAACGGTCTGCACCCGGTCAGCAATATTATAGAAAAAAGCGCTGTCCAGATTGAGGTTATTGGAAATCTGCCAGCGCCAACCCAGTTCATAAGCCACTACATTTTCGGTGCGCACATTTTGATTGGTATTGGCCGCGAAAAAATAGCGCGGGTGGTATAGCGCCGGCAGCAGCAAGTTGATATTTTGTTGGGCACGGTTGGGTAAGGTCACTGCGCGCGATACGCCAGCCCAGAATTGATGATGCTTGTGCGGTGTCCACAACAGTCGCGCGTTTGGTTCGGTTTCCCAGCCAGTGTAGGTAAAATGTTCAACTCTAGTGGCTGCCGTTAATTGCAGCTGGTCAGTTAAATTGACTTGGTCTTGCAGAAACAGGCCAACGTTGTGCTGGGTAAATTTGCTGGGATTGAACGCCATGGTCAGGGTGTTGACGAAGCTGTCGTCTATGGCCTGATAATTAAGGCCCCAAATGATTTTATGCTTGTCAAATACAGCAAAACTATCTTGAAAATCCAGCGCATACTCCGAGCGTTTCATCTGACTGACTTCCATTTCCCATTCCGTATGGGTGTAGGCCATATTGAGTTGCAAACTATGACCATTATGGGTTTGATGCGACCACTTACTCTGTAAACTGCCGGCGGAGCCATCCTTGCCATAACTGTCCAGTTGCCAATAGGGTGCTTGGGCCATGCTGGTGCCCAGAAAACTATTGTGCATCCGATAGTGACTCAAATTGGCTTCCAGCATGAGTTTGTCTTCGGCGCCCAAATCACTGTCCAGGCGGAAGTTGGCATTTTCGGCGTTACCGTAATCTTTGGGGTTGCCTGCGTTGGGCATGTTGGCGCTTGAGTCGCGTGACAAGGCATTTAAAGTGCCGCGCAGAAATGTCGAGTCTGATAATTTTTGACCGTACCGAATTCCACCAAAACCGCGCTCCTCGGTACCCCCGCCAGCACTAAGCAAGCCTCCCTGAGTGTCTTGAGCAGTGCGGGTGACAATATTGACGGTGCCGTTGACCGCGTTAGCGCCCCACAGACTGCCGCTGGGGCCACGGATTACTTCGATTCGCTCAATGTCTTGGAGTGAAGTATTTTGCTGTCCCCAATACACGCCATTGCTCATCGGGTCGAAAATGCTGCGCCCGTCCATCATGACCTGCAATTTGTTGGCGTAAAGCTCGTTAAAACCGCGTGCGCTGACAGCCCAGTTGAAGGCGTTGACTTTCGCGACATTCATGCCCGGCACCATCCGCAAGATTTCGGCCAGGGAACTGGCGCCGGAGCGGCGAATGTCTTCTGAGGTAATCACAAAAGCCGCTGCGGGACTGTTTTTTACCGTTTGTTCCTGGCGGGCCAAACTGGACACCTTTAGTTCGGTAAGTTCTTCCCAGCTTAGCGGCAGCAACTCGTTGGTCGCTTCAATATCGGCAGGCGTATCCTTCGCGACAGACTCTGCATGTACGAGAAATGGCGACAGTAGGCTGCATAAATAAGTAAGTTTGCGCAAACTGTGGTTGATTGGCATGAGATAGATTGGCTGGCGGTGCGGGTTTTCTGGGTATTATACGGGAGATCTAGATTAGTAAGGCAAATCAGTTGATTAAAAACTTAGACCTTATCTCTAGACGTCTAGTCATAACCAGCTATCTAACTGCGCACATTCAGGGCCAGTCAGTTCAAAATCAAAAATCGCTAAATCTTCACGCACATGATTCGCCGACGTGGTGCCGGTTAATGGCACGATCCCGATTTGCGTTAAATAGCGAAAAAATATCTGGGCAGGGCTGCGCTGGTACTGCGCTGCCAAGGCTATTACGGTCGGGCTAGTCAGGATTGTCGGGTTAGCGGTGAGCGTCCAAAAGCTTTGATAAACGATGTGTTGTTGCCGACAAAATGCTCGCAACTGTTTATCGTAACCCGTATCGGCATAAAACCGATTTTGCAGCACGGCCGGTTTGACCGAGGCCCGTTGATATAAAAAGTCGAACAAGTCTTGATCGTAGCAATTGCTGATACCCAGTTGTTTGGCAGCGCCGCTGGCTTGAAGGGCTTCCATCGCTTGCCAGACTTCCAGTAATTGCTGGCGATCTGTTAGCGGCGAATGTAATACCAGGCAATCCAGATAGTCGGTTTGCAGGTTTTGCAAAGAGGTTTGGAACGATTGCGCAACTTGCAAACCCAGGCTGGCGCTGGCGTCGTAAGGAATCCGTAACGGATCTTGACCATTTAACGGCGTGAATTTGGTTTGCAAATACAGTTGTGACCTATCCAGTCCCAGTGTCCGGCAAGCGGCAATAACACCTTCGCCGACGCCGACTTCATTGTAATGTTTGGGTTGGCAGGCGGTGTCGATACCACGAAACCCCAGCTTTATCGCTTGCTCTACCAAGGCGGCGGTGCGCTCTTGTTTCCAGGCTGTACCGTAAATGATGCCCGGGATACCGACGCCGGTGTTTGAAATGGTAAGGTCGTTGGCACTCATAATCGTCGTTCCCGGAAAGCGTTGGTGTTCAATGATACTGGCTTGCTGGTAAATTCGCGAATCGACTCGATCCGCTATTCGACAACAAAGGCGACTTTAGGCAATCTCGCATCGGTGTCACGCGCCGCTGAATTTTAACGCGCGACAATGACGATTACGGTTCGGTATAGTGATCTTTTTATCTTGCCGGTTAATCACCATGAAAAGACTGCTGCTTACGCTATTAGCCATTCTGTTGATTATAGAAGAATGGTTGTGGGATGCCCTATCGGCATGCGGTCACTATCTGGCACTGTGGCTTAGGCTGGAGCGGGTCGAGCTCTGGTTGACACAAACCACGCCGCCTATGGCTTTGCTGGCTTTCACCATCCCGGTGTTGATCGTCACGCCGATTAATCTGGCGGCCTTGTCATTGTTAATTCATGGTTTGTTGTTGCAAGGGATTTTGCTGGAAGTGTTCGCCAAACTGTTGGGTACTTTAATGGTGGCGCGGGTCTTCAAATTAACCAAACCGCAGTTGCTGACGTTCGCCATTATTGCCACGGTCTATCACACCGTCATGGGCTGGTTGCATTGGGCGCATGCCAAGATTGTGGATACCGAAATTTACCGCTGGTCGCGCCAGATCAAAGCGCAGGTTAAGGCAAAAGTTAAACAATGGTTGGGCTAATCGACGTATTCACTCGCGATTGAACAGCGCTTGTCGCTGTTTTAACAAAACATAGCCACAACCGATTAGCGCGATGACGATTAATACCACGCCGGTAATTTGCGCCAGATTGGCTAGTAAATGATCGTGTTTTAACAAACCGGATTCGGTGAGCAAATATTCCCAATCATGAAAGCCGTATGGTGCTGAATGCCCAAAATTGCCGCCCAGCAACGGTAGTTGTCCGGCGCGGGCGTCGTTGATATACGGCGCAATATCCAGAAAATTTTCGCCCAGCCACCATAACGATATACCGGCACCGTATGGATCACGGGTTTTTAGCAATAAAGTCAGCATACAAATGCTGGGCATTATTAACTGGCCCAGAGTGCCGCCCAAGGACGTAATAAATTGTCCAAAGGGTCGGAAAATGACATGACCGGCTTCGTGAAACGGCAGATTGATCAGATGCAGAAACGATTCGCCGACAGCGTTACTGGCCAAGCCCGGCGTGATCAGCAGCCAGCTCCACAGCAAAAATCCTGGTAATAATATGCAGCGACCCAGAAACGCCAATTCGTTGTTTTGGTATGTATCGTTACCCAGCAGCGTGTCGGCGGGTGGGTCGAAATGGACGATAACGTCTGGTCTATTCTGGGTGGGTATTTTGGGGTTGTCGTGGTACTTATAAAACTTGGCAAACACAACGCCGCAGTGCGGGCAGGTTTCCTGGCGCGGCGGCACGTCTGCATTACATTTTGGGCATGGGTTCATAAAGGTCTCCAGAGCCAGAGATGACGAATTGCTGCGCTAAACCTTAGCAGTAAGCCGCCGACTTTTGCACGGCGGGGAGATATATTTATGCAATCCCAGGCCTAGTCTGGCAACAGCCAATTTGAGGTTAACGCAGGTGGAACTTATATTTTCCAAAGCCGAACCAGCCGATGCGGCGGCATTAGCGGAGTTGATTAACTCGGCGTATCGCGGCGAATCCAGTCGCCAGGGGTGGACTACCGAAGCCGATTTGCTGGATGGTCGCCGCACCGATCCAAAAAGCATTGGTGAACTAATTGCCGACCATACCGGCATGATTTTGCTGTGCAAGGTCAGGCAAGAGCTGTTGGGCTCGGTACATCTGCAACAGACCGCTGAACATGTGCAAATCGGTATGTTGGCGGTCAAGCCAGCCGCGCAAGGTTTGGGTATTGGCAAGCAATTATTGGCGGCAGCAGAAGCGGAGGCGCAAAGCCATTGGCTGGCAAAACGCTTGCTGATGGCGGTGATTACCTCTCGAACGGAATTGATCGCTTTTTACGAGCGGCGCGGCTATCAACGCACCGGAATCATGCAGCAGTTCCCGGTAAATCCAACCTTGTGGACGCCCAAAGTGGAGGGTTTGTGTTTGGAATTAATGGAAAAACATATTTAAAGTTTTTAAATGGGGCTTTAAAAATGTAGCCTGGATGGAGCGCAGCGGAATCCGGGGAAGTTGGCTCCGATGACCAGTATTCCGTTACACTTCATACAGGCTACAACACGCCCGGAATATTATTTGAAACGCTAGGGGTTCCCTACCTCTGCCACATACAACTCGTTTGTCTGCTTCAGGCCGAAACCCATTAGCCGTCGATAATCGCAATGACCTGATTACCATTCCCCACGTATTCCAAACTGTCAAAACTCAGCATCCGCGACATGGCGATACCTCGGCCATGGATTTGGGTAGCGAGTTCCGGCACGAATTTGAGGTATTTAGCATGATCGAATCCTTGCCCCTGATCCTTAATGGTAAAGGTAGTGCGTGTGGCTGATTCTTTGAAAACTTTGACGTTTACGAACCTGTCTTTATATTCCGGTTCGCGCAGGCGACGATCAACTTCTTGTCGCCAGCGGCCTTGGGTGACCAGCTCGGTTTTTTCTTGATAACTAATACCCAGGTTGCCGTGCTCAACCGCGTTCAATAACAACTCGGACAGGCCGGTAACGACACGGGTGGGGTTGCACGACATTTCGGATAACAAAGACGCCAAATCGCGGGCTTCGTTTAAACTTTGAAAGCGGAATTCGGCTTTATACACCAAACCCAGGGCGATTTTTTTATCGGCGGCCTTGTCTTTCAAGGCCGTGTGACGGCGGTTATCTTCAATCGCCGCATCGACAAACGCCAAAAGCGTTTTTTCGTCGTAAGGCTTGGTGAGGTAGTGATAAATACCGGCGCGTACGCCCTCGATAATCGCTTCCCTGGATGCAATTGCCGTCTGAAAAATAACCGGTAGATCGTAAAAGCGCGGGTCACCTTTGATTTTTGCCAATAACTCCATGCCGTTCATATGCGGCATATTGTAATCAGTCACCACAATGTCAAACGCGCTTTCGGCTTTATCCAGCATTTGCCAGGCCAACGCGCCGTCACTTGCGGTCTGCACGGCGTAATTTGACGATTCCAGATAATGGCGGAGTATCTCGCGCATAACCCTGTCGTCATCGGCAATCAAAACATTACCTTTAACTTCTTTATTTGACGATGCCAAACTGTTTACCTCTTAAAAAACCATCCGGCTATTGAATATTGTCAATGCATACTCTAACAGCCTAGATGATGTTTTTCGATTTTTAAAGCCAAACATCTTAATTAAATATGTTTCGCCTCTGCTTTAGCGATGGCTTAGCTAGGTATCAAGCAAAGGCAAATCGATTGGAGTGCTGAGGATAAGTGTTTGAAATAAATCTATGTTTTTTAAAATTCAAGCCGTGCTGGCGGAAGTGCTTTCAGGAAGTGCAGCCTAAAGTAAGCCAACGGCCTACTTTAGGTTGTAGCGATGCTGAGTAACTAGCCTGTCTCGGTTTCTTTGTCATCATCCGTCGACATTTCCGAAATTTCCTTCAAGCGGGCTACGGCTTTAAAGTTGACGCTACCTTCTGGATATTGGCCGTCTGCACCCATCGCGCCAGCGTCTTGGCTGGTTAGCAGGCTAAGGGCCTCGTCGGCATTGGATACCGCATAGATGGCAAACAAGCCCTGTTCGACCGCGTCGATCACGTCCTGCTTTAACATCAAATTGCGTTTGTTGGATTCGGGGATGATCACAGCTTGTTTGCCGGTCAGACCGCGCGCCGCGCACAAACCAAAAAAGCCTTCGATTTTTTCATTAACACCACCAATAGCCTGGACTTCACCGTATTGATTAATCGATCCAGTCAGGGCGAAGCCTTGTTGGATGGGGATGCGAGTCAGTGCCGAAATCAGGCAGCACAGTTCGGCCAGCGAGGCACTGTCGCCGTCAATATGGCCGTAAGATTGTTCCATGGCGATGCTTGCTGAAATAGCCAGCGGAAATTGCTGCGCATAACAGTGACCCAGATAGCCACTTAAAATCATCACGCCTTTGGAATGGATAGGCTGACCCAGTTCCACTTCACGCTCGATATCGACAATGCCGCGCGAGCCGGGATGCACGGTGGATGTAATACGGGCTGGCGCGCCGAAGCTGCTGCCGCCAATGTCCATCACGGTTAGGCCGTTGACTTTGCCGATGGCTTCGCCTTCAGTATCAATCAAAATGGTGCCTTCCAGCATTTCTTCCAGAATGGCTTCGGCGATCCGGCCATTGCGTTGTTCGCGCGCGGAAAGCGCCAGCTCGATTTCGGTTTTGTCGATGTTGGCTGCTTGGGTTTGATTGGCCAGCAGATTGGCTTCGGCAATAATTTCCAGACAGCTATTGACGTGCGCCGACAAACGCTGCTGGTTTTCTGCCAGTCGGCAACTGTGTTCGATCAGGCGCAACAGGGCGGCGTTGGTTAAGGTTTTGGCGCCGGAATCATGTGCCTGTTGTTTCATAAGCTGCACGAACTGAGCGATGCTGTCCGGGCTGCGTTTGATGTGATCATCAAAGTCAGCCAACACCCTGAACATTTCGTTAAATTCGCTATCCAGCTCTTCCAACAAGTAATAAATATCGCGGGAACCGACCAGAATCACTTTGACATTCAGCGGAATCACATCGGGTTTTAAGGTAATGGTATTAATGCCCAGTTCCGAATACGGCGACTCGATTTCGATACGTCCCGCTTGCAATGCCCGTTTCAGGCCTTCCCAGACAAAGGGATAGGTCAGGATTTTTTCAGCATCCAGTATTAAATAACCACCGTTGGCGCGATGCAGCGAGCCGGGGCAGATCCGCCGGTAATTGGTAACCAGGGTGCCTTGGTCGCTGCTATATTCGATACGACCAAACAGGTTTTGATAGATCGGGTGCGGTTCGTAGATCGCCGGTGCGCCGCTGCCGTCGTGTTTACAATCCACCAAAATATTGGGCAAATATTGCTCGATCAACATCTGCCGTTTGGCGATGATTTCGCGGTTTTCCTGATTGCGGCTGGGCATCAGAAAGTCGCTGATGGTGTTGCCCAGGTTTTTTTCGACCTCTGCCAGATAGGTGATGATGTCATCGACATTCTGGTATTTGTCGTTCAGTTCAGCCAGCAAGGGGTCTAGGGCTTGCTTGATGGTTTCGTTGTCGAGTTGACGGATTTCTTCTACCAAGGTGCGTCGCCATTGCGGCAGTTCCAGCAAGGTATCGCCCAGAAACTCTTCTAGTTCCTCGGTATGCTGATGAAACGCATCCCGTTCCGCTTGTGGTAGCAGGGTAAATTGTTCCTCGTCCAGCGCTTTGTCGTTGCTGATCGGCAAAAAGGTGATGGTGTCGCTATCACGGTACAGCGCCACGCTCATGGCTCTGGCCTTGATGTCGACCAAATCGATGGCACTGTTATAGCGTTGATTAAACCGGCGTTCTATCGAGGTTTTCTTTTGCTGATAACTGGGGCTTTCAAACGCGGCTGGAAAGGTAGCGAGCACATCGTCGATCAATTTTTCGATGTCTTTGGCAAAGCTGTGCCCTTCGCCTGATGGCAATTCAAGAGCCACTGGCTCGCGGGGGTTCTCGAAATTTTCTACATAAGCATAAGACAGCGGCGATTCCTGCTGCTCGGCATAGCTATGCAGATAGTGACTGACCATCGATAGCCGGCCAGTGCCAGGGTCGCCCATGACGAAAATATTGTAGCCCGGCGCCTTCATCGCTATACCAAAAGCCAAGGCCGATTGGGCTCTGCTCTGGCCCAGGATGCCATTGTGCTGGGTGTTGGGGGCGTCGCTGGGCAGGTCGATAGCCAGCTTGAGGGCCGAAGCCGGCAGTTTTAAATGTTCAAGCATGGCGATGTTATTTGTTGTTGGGCATCGACAGCATGTGGCTCATGCGTTCGGCCTTGGTTTTCAGATATTCAAGATTGTCTTGATGAATGCGGGTTTCGATGGCAATCCGGTTGTTAACCTGGATGCCCAATTTGGTCAGTTCGTCGATTTTTAGCGGGTTGTTGGTGATCAATTCGATAGAACGTACGCCTAGGGCATTCAAAATCAGCGCGGCGATGTCGTATTGGCGCTCGTCGGCCAGATGGCCCAACTTGATGTTGGCGTCAACGGTGTCCAGGCCTTGATCCTGTAAGTTATAAGCCTGCAGTTTTTTTAGCAAGCCTATGCCGCGGCCTTCCTGGCGCAGGTAAATCAATACCCCGCAGCCAGCGGTGTTGATCAGATCCAAGGCCATGTCCAACTGCTCGCCACAATCGCAACGCCGAGAGCCCAGTACATCGCCGGTAAAGCACTCGGAATGGATGCGTACAGGCACGTCTTCCTTGCCGGCCACTTCGCCTTTGACGAACGCGACGTGTTCTTTTTTATCGAGGCTGTTGCTGTAGTAGTGGAGTATGAACTCGCCGTGTTTGGTGGGAATTCGGGTTTGAACTTTATCTTCTATGCTTGCTTTCACTGATGTTGAAATCCTTAATGCGCGGCGTTTGCAGCCAATGCGCGGGAGCCTTTCTCAATCGCTTGATCTAAAACGATTGAGAAAGGCTCCAGCCCGGCATGTTTGGCTTTACGCTGATATTTACGTTTGTCGGCGTAGACTAGCGATTTGTTGAATTGATGAGCGAATTTCGCCACCGGGTTTTTAACGGGTTTATCGTCCAAACCCTTGGCTTGGTTTTGTTTTCTCATGCTTTTTTCTCCGTAAGCTATTAAAATAACGTTTTATTTGAACATAGATTGCCTGTGAAATTCCAGAAAGACTTTGATGTGATCGTGGTGGGCGGTGGTCATGCCGGGACCGAGGCGGCTTTGGCTGCCGCGCGCAGCGGTGCGCAAACCCTGTTGTTATCGCAAAACATCGAAACCCTGGGGCAGATGAGCTGCAACCCGGCTATCGGCGGTATCGGCAAAGGCCATCTGGTCAAGGAAGTGGATGCGCTGGGCGGTATCATGGCACAAGCCATCGATAAAGGCGGGATTCAATTTCGGATTTTAAATGCCAGTAAAGGCCCGGCGGTGCGTGCCACGCGCGCTCAAGCTGATCGGATGCTTTACAAGCAAGCTGTGCGCACTGCCCTGGAAAATCAACCTAATCTGGCCTTGTTTCAGCAAACGGTGTCCGATTTACTGGTCGAAGGCGAGCGGGTGGTCGGGGTTAAAACCCAAATGGGTTTGGAGTTTAATGCCAAAGCGGTCGTGCTGACGGCCGGGACTTTTCTGGCAGGCCTGATTCATATCGGTTTGGAAAATTACAGCGGTGGTCGCGCCGGCGATGCGGCTTCCATTGCTTTGGCGGAACGCTTGCGGGAAATGCCGTTCCGTATCGGCCGCTTGAAAACCGGCACACCGCCGCGTATCGATGGTCGCACCATCGACTACAGCAAATTACAAGAGCAACACGGCGACACGCCGCTGCCGGTATTCTCGTTTTTGGGCAGCCGTGAACAACATCCGCGGCAGATTTGCTGCCATATCACGCGCACCAATAGCGAAACGCACGACATTATTCGCTCTGGACTGGATAGATCGCCGATGTATTCAGGCATCATTGAAGGCGTTGGCCCGCGCTACTGCCCGTCGATTGAAGACAAGGTAGTGCGCTTTGCCGATCGCGATTCGCATCAGATTTTTGTCGAGCCGGAAGGTTTGACGACCAACGAAGTGTATCCCAACGGAATTTCCACCAGTCTGCCGTTTGATGTGCAACACCGCTTTATTCGCACCATGCCGGGTTTTGAAAACGCCGAAATCGTCCGTCCCGGCTATGCCATCGAATACGATTTTTTCGATCCGCGCGATCTGAAAGCCACTTTAGAAACCAAGCACATGCAGGCGCTGTTCTTTGCCGGCCAGATCAACGGTACCACAGGCTACGAAGAGGCTGCGGCGCAAGGTTTGATCGCTGGTTTAAATGCCGCGCGCTTAGCCCAAGATTTGGAAGGCTGGTGTCCGGCGCGCGACGAAGCCTACATCGGCGTAATGATCGATGACTTGATTACTCGCGGTACTGCCGAACCTTACCGGATGTTCACCAGTCGCGCCGAATATCGCTTGCAACTGCGCGAAGACAATGCCGATTTGCGTTTAACCGAGCATGGTCGGCAGTTGGGATTGGTTGACGATCAGCGCTGGCAGCGTTTTGAGGAAAAGCGCGAGGCTGTCACCAATCTGCAAGGCAAGCTCGCTAAAAAATGGATCAGAACAGAATCCGACGAAGCGGCCTTGGCAGAACAGTTGTGGGGCAAAAAGCTGCTGAAAGAAGCCAATTTGATGGAAATGCTGCGTCGCCCTGAAGTGGATGTGGATAATCTGCTGCAATTTAGCGACGAAACCGAGGTAGACCCGCAAGTGGCTGAACAGGTAGCCATTCAAGCCAAATATGCCGGCTATATTGATCGGCAGCAAACCGAAATCAACCGCAGTCAACGTTACGAGCATTTAAAATTGCCGGAAAATGTGGATTACAGTTTGGTGTCTGGCTTGTCCAATGAAGTCAGCGAAAAACTCAAAAAACAGCGGCCGGAAACCCTGGGCCAAGCCTCGCGCATCCCTGGCATTACCCCGGCAGCCATATCGCTGCTGTTGGTACATCTGAAAAAGAAAAGCGCTTAATGGATGCCTGCCGGGAAAAACTTGAGCAAGGCCTTAAGGCTTTGGCTCTGGAAACCGATGAATCGCGTGTCGATGCGTTGCTGCGTTTTATCAAGCTGATCTCCAAATGGAACAAGGCTTATAACCTGACTGCCGTGCGCGATCCGCTGGAGATGGTCAATCTGCATATTCTGGATAGTCTGGCGATTTTGCCGCATCTGAAAGCGCCGCGCATTGCCGACATTGGCACGGGTGCCGGTTTGCCGGGTATTCCACTGGCGATTTTTCTGCCGGACTGTCATTTCACCTTGGTCGATTCCAACTCCAAAAAAACTCGCTTTGTGCAACAGGCGATTCTGGAATTGCGCCTAAAAAATGTCGAGGTGGTACACAGCCGGGTGGAATTACTCAAACCTGAGGTTTTGTTTTCAACCGTCATATGTCGGGCATTCGCCGGCATGGCCGATATTCTGCAACTGACCGGGCATTTATTAGCCGACGACGGCTTGTTGTTAGCGATGAAAGGTCAGCAGCCTGAACAGGAACTGATAGACTTGGCCGAAAATTTCAGCGTGATTCCGCTGACAGTGCCCGGCA
Source organism: uncultured Pseudomonadota bacterium (assembly GCA_903858105.1). GTDB lineage: Bacteria > Pseudomonadota > Gammaproteobacteria > Methylococcales > Methylomonadaceae > Methylomonas. The sequence continues at coordinate 26,341 of CAIOHN010000210.1, forward strand.
TAGATGCCGAACGCTGCCTGATTCGACTGGAGAAACCCAAGCATGGTTAAGATTATCGCGATTACCAACCAAAAGGGCGGTGTCGGCAAAACCACTACCAGCGTTAATCTGGCCGCAGCGCTGGCGGCGACCAAACGTAAAATCTTGTTGATCGATCTGGACCCGCAAGGCAATGCGGCGATGGGCTGCGGCGTGATTAAAGACGAGATCCGTTATTCCAGTTGCGAATTGCTATTGGAAGAAGTGCCGGTTTCGGAGATCGTGGTTAAAAACCAGCAACTGGGTTTTGATCTGATTCCTGGTAATGCCGATCTGACCGCCGCCGAAGTCCAGCTGATGACGGCGCAACACCGGGAGCGACGTCTGGCCGATGCCTTGTTGCCCATTAAAGATCAATACGATTACATCCTGATCGACTGCCCGCCGTCGTTGAACATGCTGACGTTAAATGCCATGGTGGCGGCTAATAGCGTGTTGATTCCGATGCAGTGCGAATATTATTCCCTGGAAGGTTTGTCGTCGTTGATGTCTACCTTGCGCAGTATTCGCGACAGCGTCAATCCTGGTTTATACCTTGAAGGTATCTTAAGAACTATGGTTGATAGTCGCAGTCGTTTGGGTAAGGATGTGTCGGATCAATTGCTGGAGTATTTCGGCGACAAAGTGTTCAGAACTACCATTCCCAGAAACATTCGTCTGGCGGAAGCGCCGAGTCACGGTGTGCCGGTGCTGGCATACGACAAAGCCTCGCGCGGTGCAATAGCTTATATTGCCTTGGCCGGCGAAATGATCAGAAAAGAGAAAGCAGCTAAAAAATGATGCAAAAAAAACGTGGATTAGGGCGGGGCTTAAGCGAGTTGCTGGGTGATGTGTCTACCCCGGCGCCCGAAAAAACCCACGATGCGCAAAGCTTGCCAATCGAGTTTTTGCAGCGCGGAAAATATCAGCCGCGCAAGGATATGGACCCGGAGAAGCTGCGCGAGCTGTCTGATTCCATTGCGGCGCAAGGCATTATTCAGCCGATTATCGTGCGTAAAATCGACGGCGAAAAATACGAAATTATCGCGGGTGAACGCCGCTGGCGCGCTGCGCAGTTGGCCGAGCTGCGAGATGTGCCGGTATTGATCAAAGATCTGGATGATCGCTCTGTGATGGCGATTGCCTTGATCGAAAATATTCAGCGCGAAGATTTGAATGCGCTGGAAGAAGCCGAGGCTTTGCATCGCTTGCAGGATGAGTTTGAACTCACCCATCAGCAAATTGCCACTGCGGTGGGCAAGTCGCGTACTACGATTACCAACTTATTGCGTTTATTGGAGTTGGCTGGTGAAGTGAAGGGCATGCTGGGCAAAGGTTTGCTGGAGATGGGGCATGCGCGGGCTTTGCTGGGCTTGGACGAAGCTAAACAAGTCGAAATAGCCAATAAGGCGGTCAAGCAAGGGTTGACGGTGCGCGCCGTCGAAAAATTGGTGCGCGAGCAACACGAAGAAAAGCCGGTTACGGTTAAGAAAATCGATCCCGACACCTTCCGCTTGCAGCAAGAACTATCCGAAAGAACCGGTGCAAAAGTTGAAATCAATCACCAGGAAAGTGGCAAGGGCAAGCTGATTTTTACCTACACTAGCCTGGAAGAGTTGGAAGGCATCATTAAAAAAATCAACTAAATGCGGCTGTTCGTATGGGCAAATGTCGCACTTGGCGCATAATTTTATGAATTGTCGTACTTACGACATGGTTTTATTTTTCGAAAGCATAAAAATCAGTTAGTTATGATTTGGCCCGCACATTGCTATGTTTCATAGGATTGAATGTTTAAGCGACATGGTTTGTGTTGCAATTTTCTGGGCCTAATAAAGAACTGCTCGAAAATAAGGCCAAGATAGCCTAGCGAAATCAAAGGGCTGGCGCTGCAACTCTTTCGCTTACCTTGCTTTAGATGGGCTGGCTGGATATAATCGCCCAGCTAAAGACGAAAGGGGAAATAAATGGCAGCTAGAAATGATTTTTCTACTGTCAGAAAGCTAGTTTTTGGGCAAGTCCTGATGACCGCCATGGTGGCATCGGGATTTTTATTGATAGGCGGTTGGAAAAGTGCCTTGTCTCCTTTGTTGGGAGGGATGGTGGCTTTACTGCCCAATCTGTATTTTGCTTATAAAATTTATCTTGCCAGACTGTCGGGTGCGCAGGGAATTCTCAAGGCGTTTTATGCCGGTGAAACTGCAAAGCTGCTGTTAACGGCGGCCCTGTTTACTATCGTTTTACAGATTCCATCGGTTGATTTTTTGACGCTGCTGATAGGTTATGCCGCAGTGTTGTCGGTTTTTTGGTTCGCGCTATTTTTGTGGCGTGATTAGTTTTTTTGAGAGGACAAATGAGTACTGAAGGTGGCGCAACAGGTTATATAGTCCATCACTTAACACCGTTGTCGGTGGGTGAAGGATTTTGGACATTGCATCTGGATACCTTGTTTTTTTCTGCATTGTTGGGCGGATTGTTCATTTTGTTCTTCAAGACTGTGGCGGAAAGAGCCACGTCAGGTGTGCCGGGTTTAGCACAAAACATCGCGGAAACCTTGGTGGAGTTTGTCGATACCCAGGTCAAGGACAGTTTTCATGGTCGTAGTCCACTGATCGCGCCTTTGTCATTGACTATTTTTTGCTGGGTGTTTCTGTGGAATTCCATGGACTTGTTGCCAGTGGATTTATTGCCGATGATTGCGGGTTTGATGGGCATGGAATACATGCGCGTCGTACCAAGTACCGATCTAAACGGCACTTTCGCTTTATCCATCAGTGTGTTTTTCCTGATTTTCTTTTACAGCATTAAGGTAAAAGGCTTGCTGGGGTTTGCCAAGGAAATGACTTGCACACCTTTCGGCCCTAAAATGATGCCATTCAATCTGTTACTGAAAACAGTTGAAGAGCTGGCTAAGCCAATCTCGCTGGGCTTGCGGTTATTCGGTAACCTGTACGCTGGCGAACTGGTATTTATCCTGATTGCCTTGTTGCCGCCTGTGCTGCAGCCGCTGCTTGGCTTCCCATGGGCAGTATTTCATATTCTGGTCATTACTCTGCAGGCCTTCATATTCATGGTGTTAACCATTGTGTATTTAAGTCTGGCGCACGAAGACCACTAACAGTTTATTTTTAACTTTCATATTATTATTTAGGAGACACTATGGAACTCGCATCGTTAATAGCCAATGTACAAGGCTTCACCGTTATCGCAGTTGGCATCATTTTGGGTTTGGGCGCTATCGGTACAGCGATCGGCTTTGGCTTGCTGGGTGGTAAATTTCTGGAAGGTGCTGCACGTCAACCAGAATTGGTTCCTATGTTACAGGTCAAAATGTTCATCATCGCCGGTTTGCTTGACGCGGTAACCATGATCGGTGTTGGTCTGGCGTTAATGTTGACTTTCGCAAACCCATTCCTTTCAGCCGTTCAATCTGTTGCAGGTTAATTAACCCTATCGATCTGTTTACGCGCAGTTTGCGCATTGCAGGCGGAAGCTTGCTGCGACTTCGCGGACAGATAGAATAACAACGGCATTACGAGGAAAGCATCAATGAGCATCAATGCTACTCTGATCGGGCAGATGATCACCTTCACACTTCTGGTTTGGTTTACCATGAAGTATGTCTGGCCGCCGATCATTGCCGCTCTGGAAGAGCGCAAAACCAAAATTTCCGAAGGTTTGGCTGCGGCCGAGAAAGGCCAGGAAGAAATTAAACTGGCTGAGAAAAAAGCCACAAGCCTGCTGAAAGAAGCAAAAGCGCAGTCTGCGGAAATCGTCAGTGCTGCCCAAAAACGTGCTAATCAGCTGGTCGAAGAGTCTAAAGATCAAGCCAAGAAAGAAGGCGAGCGTCTGTTAGAAGCAGCGAAAGCCCAAATTGAACAGGAAATGCTGCAAGCCAAAGAAAGCTTGCGTAAAGAAGTTTCCTCGTTGGCATTGCGTGCAGCCGAACAGATTTTGAAAGAAGAAATCGACAAGGCCAAGCATCAAGACATTCTCAGTAAAGCAGCGGATCAATTAGGTTAAGCGATGGCTGAGTTATCGACATTAGCAAGACCATACGCAGAAGCGGCTTTCAAACGCGCCAAGGAAGTAAACGGCTCCAAACAATGGTCCGAATCTTTGACGTTTTTGTCTTTGGTAATTCAGGACGAGGCATTGTCGATCATTGTCAAAAATCCTCGGGTTGGCAAACAGAATACAGCACAACTGATCATGGATATTTGCCAGGATCAGATTCACGACGAAGCCAAAAACCTTCTCAAAGTGTTGATAGAAAATGACAAGCTGCCGTTGTTGCCGCAAATTGCGGTGATGTATGAACAGTACAAGGCCGATGATGAAGGTTACGTCAATGTTGACTTGTACAGTGCGTACTCTCTAACAAAAGCCGAGCAAGGTAAGTACGTTGCCATGCTGGAAAAGCTTTTGAACAAAAAGGTCAGCGCGTCAGTTTCTGTCGACAAATCGTTAATTGGGGGCATTCTCGCCAAAGCCGGCGACAAAGTCATTGACGGTTCTATCAGAGGCCAGCTTCATCAATTAGCTAAAAGACTTTAAGAGTTAGAGCGGGAAAAATAAAATGCAATTAAATCCATCAGAAATTAGTGATCTGATCAAAAAGAAGATCGAGAACTTCGACGCCCATATTGAGGCACATACCGAAGGCACTGTAGTTAGTGTCACCGACGGTATCATTCGGGTTCACGGTCTGTCGGAAGCAATGCAAGGCGAAATGCTTGAATTTCCCGGCGGCTCTTTCGGTATGGCTTTGAACCTGGAAAGGGACTCGGTCGGTGTGGTTATGCTGGGTGCTTACCAACACATTACAGAAGGCGACACAGTCAAATGTACTGGTCGGATTCTGGAAGTGCCGGTCGGTGAAGCCTTGTTAGGTCGTGTTGTTGACGCATTGGGTAATCCAATCGACGGCAAAGGCGCTATCGACACAAACTTAAGCTCGCCAATCGAAAAAATTGCCCCTGGCGTTATCGCCAGACAATCGGTTGATCAACCAGTGCAAATTGGTTTGAAAGCGATTGA
>CAIOHN010000211.1 GCA_903858105.1 uncultured Pseudomonadota bacterium
ACTGGGCCGCTTTCCAGGGCATCCACCGTAATTTCCAAATCACTGGTCAGGTTTTTAGCCAGTTCAGTGACGGTCAAATCGACATAAGAACGCGGCGCCTGCCGTTTGCGCAAGCTATGCAGTTTATCGTAGCCGCGAATCTGCACAGTTTGGGCGTTCGCCGCCGAGTAGTCATACTCCACCGCTGAGACATAGCCTTGAAACAGGACGCGGGAGCTGTTTTCCAGTTGCACTAAAAGATGTGCGCCCGCCACTACCGTAGAAATTTCGCCAAACTCATCAAGCAGCCCCTGAAATGTCAGCTCGCACTGGCTTGGCAGGGACAGCCGTTGGCATACCCTGACCGCTACCAAAAACCGGGCATCACTGCCGGACAAGGGCTTGCCGTCCAACTCGATCTTAAACACGCTAGGCGTCAATAATGCTTCCATCACTGCTCTCCGGATGCACTAGCCTGACCGATCTCCAACACAGTCCCGGACGGTATGCTCATCGGGTCATCGACAAAGGTGCTGTTAAACAACTCTCGCCAGCGGCCGGGGTCTTGCAAATATTGAAACGACAGCAAATCCGGGCGCTCGCCACTGCCGCGACCGCTTTCATCGTCGGATTCGGCTGCGGAAATCACTTTGTGTCTGATCAAACCCGGCATCAACGTCGAGGCATTGCCCGAGTAAGAGAATGTCTCAATATCCATGGATTCGGCGTAATCTTCGCCGCGTTGCGCGGGTTCGTTGATGCGTAATAGCCGCATGCGCAACCAGGACCGACCCGGCACACCTTCCTGATTGAAATGTTCCAAACGTTCGGCGACAGCCGTAATCACACCGGGTATGTTCCAGCTTTTTCCCCAGACAAAACGACAGACCGGCACCTTGGCAAAGCCAGAACGGTCTGCGTTGTTTTCCGCTAAATTCCAGAATGGCCGGGTTAGATCGCGCACATCCTGACTCGTAATGGAGGAACCGGCGATATTCACATCAAACAATAGATCAAGTTCTAATGTGGTGGTGCCGCCGCCGGTCTGTATGTAGCAATCGTCCGACAATCCGCTACCGGTGACGATGCCACCAGATGATTGTCTGGCTTGGATGCCGGCTTTACGCTGCAACACCAGGGTTTCGGGATTTAATAGGCAGCGTAATTGCTCGCCGGTGTCGTCCAGAACAAAGGCTACTCGTTCCATGTCCTGCCCCTTTGCTCATGCTCCAAACGCAAGCGCCGCGCTTGTTGCCGCGCGATTGCTGCGGCGTAGTCTGGCCGCACAATAGCTTGTGCGGTTGTGGCTGCGTGCTCTTCCGGCAAATCCGGCCAGCGTTGCTGCTTGTTAGCTGCCGTCGTTTGCTGTTCATCATCCAGTGCAGGCCAATTGTTTGCGCTCCATTTTACGGGCATGTCCAGCTGTTTAATTTCGATTGATTTGGCTTGAGTCTGATCGGGCCTAAGGCTTTGGGAGGCCCGGTTTGAATCCCGAAATGATTCCGGGACTGATTCTTTGCGGGGCGGTTTAATTCGCTCATTCGAAATGACAGTCTGGCTGCGGGTAGCCGCTTTAAGCGGCGAGTTTACCGGTTGGGGAATGCCTTGATTACTGCGCGGCGATGCATGATTTGCCGTTGTGTGAGCCGCTAAATTCTTGGTCGGCTGTTTAACAAATTGTGTTTGCGCGACTGGCCGCGATTTAATCGGCATCGATTTTGGCGCTTCATCCGCTGCTTTGCCAAGTGTCGTGGCAACAGACAATCTGGCATCAGCGGCGTGAGCAGCTTCAGGCAGTGGCTTTTGGGATTTAAAGCGTTGGGGTATCGACAAAACCGTGTTAATCACTTGCTTGGCAATCCCGCTATTTTCACTACCCTGAATGCTGGCAGACTGCCGATTGCCGCCAGTGCTTGGTGTCGATACAGGTGACACAGGCGGGGTCATTAAAGGCGGGCGTTTAAAGCTTGTTGCTTCCAGGCTGATTGGTTTACTTGGCGACTGTGATCTGTCTTTAGCAAAATCAAACGCTGAGGATTGACTATACGCTTTAGACTCATTGTTTGCTTGCCCGGAGCTTTTCACGATCACCGTGTTGAAATCGGTAACTGACTCTACTTTCGCAGGCCGATTACTTGGTGCCGATGCGCCGGGGTCAGCTCCGTTAGTAACTGGCTTTGCTTGTTCCGGGTAAGCGTTTTCGTCCAGATTACTACTTCCGTCGTAGCCTTCCAATAGCCACGGTGCCTGATCTTTAACCAGCGCCACCCAATGGGCGGGAGGCGTACCAGCAGGATTTTTGGCTTTAGGCGCAGCATTATCGGCAGGCTGCGCTGTATCCTTTGACGTAACAGCCCTGTTAGCCAAGTTTTTCCCCCATTTTTGCAGGAGTTGTCCAAGACTTAACAGGATGGCTTGTTTCACGATAGGCTCCTGAATCAGCGTTGCTCTAAGCCTTCGTGGGCGATCTCAAGGGTCTGAATCGCCACCCCTTGCGCCAACGCATCCAAACGCGCGCCTTTCCATTTACAAGGCCAGGCGTTATGCAAATCCCAGCGTGTTGCTTCCTGATTTTGCCCATAAGGCTTGAGCAAAATGATGGAGATTTCCCGCCGATCTGCCTGGCCTCGCATCGACTGCATCAGCCAACTCCACACATCCTTGTTATCCGAAACCCCCCAGCGCAACACAATATTGCCATAGGCCACCCGCCCCTCAAGTTTGCGCACGGCGGGGGCCGCGCCACCTTCGCGGTAGTCGATGGTTTCTACGTCAACACTCAAACCGTCTATTTCGGTGAAGTAAGCGCCGTTCTGCCCACCCCATTCGAGGATGAAATTGTAATTACGAAAAATCTCCGCGTCTGCCATGGTTATTCTCCTGATTAAATACCTGCGCCGAAATGATCTACGCTGCGTTTTGTGGTTCTACCGGTGCCTCGCCAGCCCACTGGCCGATGCGGAAAATGATAAATTCAGCCGGTTTGACGGGGGCGATGCCTATTTCGATGATTAATTGGCCGGCATCGACGACTTCCGGCGGATTGGTCTCGGCGTCGCATTTCACAAAAAATGCCTGTTCCGGCGTTGCACCCTTCAAGGCACCGCTGCGCCACAAACGGGTTAAAAACGCCGACACATTCCGAATCACCGAATTCCAGAGGATTTTTTCGTTGGGTTCAAATACCGTCCATAAAGTGCCTTTCGCCAAGGATTCTTCAACTGCGTTAAACAGTCTGCGCACATTGATATAACGCCATTCGCCCTTCCCGCTCAAGGTTCTGGCACCCCAGACCCGGATGCCGGAACTGGGAAAAAAGCGTATGCAATTCACCCCAAGCCGATTCAACTCGCCTTGTTCCTGATGGGTAAGCATATAGGTCAAGCCCAGTGCGCCATTCAATGCCTGGTTTGCCGGGGCACGGTGCACATCAGTTTTGGCATAAATACCGGCCAAATATCCAGATGGCGGCGTGGCAACTCTTTTGCTGGGATCCAAAGGATCGACGGCGATAATCCAGGGAAAATAAAACGCGGTATAGCCGCCGTCGGAACTGCTGGGCAGCAGCCCTTTTACAGCGGGCGCGTCGGCAGGTTTGGCGGCATCGGCAGGCTTGGCGTCGCTTGCCTCTTCGGTGCCCACTTGCTTTAACGCGTCGATATTTTTTTCAGCATCTCTGGGCGCATCCAGAATGGCCACCACGTCTTGTCTGGTTTCGCAAAAAGTCTTTAAGGCTTCTTGGGTGGCTTTATCGGTATAACCTGGCGCCGCCACGATGGAAATTTCGTCAATCGGTTCCAGACAATACAAGCCGGTGCGTTTGCGCGCATCACCGGCAACAGGATTGGCTTTTCCGACATTGACAACATAACAGCGCGAACCGCCGTTACAGAAATAGGCGTAAACCGCGCGGGCCAGATCCGTGCTTTCAGTGTCTTCGGCCGTAAACTCCCGAACAAACTGTTGCCAGTTATTACAGGCAAAAGCCTCGTTCAAATGTTTGGCCGCTGCGGGCGCAACCCCCAGAAATGCGGCGGTACTAACCCCCACCATTTCGATAGAGTTGGAGCCGGTTGAAATCTCTTCTATGTAAACACCCGGTGTGAGATAAGTAGGCATGTCAGATCTCCAGTTGATCGAAATGGATTACCAAGGGTTCTTGGCTTAGGGTTGTGATATTGACGAGTAGTTCCTGCTGCTTTGCTCTAATGTGAAACTCGCGTTTTTGGGTATCGGGCTCGATGCCGGAAAAGGTGAAATAACCGGCCTGATCCGTACGTTCCACACGTTGCAAGGAGGTCAGTTCAATTTGTGCGTTGACCAGCGGCACATCGCCTGGGCCCAGCAGTTGTCCAGTCAGCGAGGCAACGCTACCAAGCCGCACACTTGGCGGCTGCTTGATTTTGGGCACTTGCGGATACTTCTGCGGCAAGCTGACCGGCATTTTGATTATAAAAGTTGGCGCAGGCTTGGCGCCAAATGTTTGCCAAATTTCGATAGGCGGCGGTTCCAATTCGTATTCAAATTCGGTTTGATTCATCAAGGCGCTGACCAAGGTGCCCATTAGCGCATGCGCGGTCGATTGATCTTGCGCTTGCAGCGTAACCAGGTAGGTAAGCAATACCTGCGGATTAGGCGATTTAGAAGCATGAGATGATTGAGCGCGCCTGATATTCAGCAGATACAGACTAATGGTTGGGGCCGACACCGCCAAACTCGGTGGTTCCAGAGTAATCTTGGTATCACCCAGGACGCCCGCAAGCCATGCCGATAACTTCTGATCGGTTTGCTCAAACATGAAATGTCTCCCCAATGTCAGGTTGATACAGGTGCTGGCTAAGGCTTGTTTGCTTATGGTGGCCGATACCGGATTTTGCCCCTCTCACCCCGACCCTCTGTCTAGGGAAGCAAGCAGCGATAAACTTAGAATAGCCGAATATCATCAACATCTCCCCCATAGCCTGAGATTAAACCCAAATAGCCCAAGTTCAGCGCTATATCGCGGGCAAAATAGCGCTGATTGCGAGCGGCGGATTGCAGGCTGGGTTTGAAATAAAACTCGCCCGCATTGTCGCCAGCACCGACTATCGGCCCATACAAGGGTCGCTGCGGCCTGCCCAATTGCGTTGAGGTGTTGAACACCACTTCTTCGATATGATCGTGCAACGCATCTGCCGAAACGGGATCAAGTTTATTGTAATTTTTCAGGAAATCGATGAAGGCACCCGCAAATACCGAGTGATTGGCGCGGCCTTTGTCCAACACCGGCTCATCGCCGCCAGAGGCCAAGTATTTTCTGGAAGCCAGCGAAAATTTGACTTGCTGAATTGAACTGCGCGATCCAGCCCCACCCGCGCGAGTAGTTTGCGGTGGCGTGGAAAAAATCACGTTGCGCATAGCACCGGCGAAACAAGAATCTGCGACGATTAGCACGTGTCGGGCGCGCATGAATCCCACCATGGTATTTTTAGCGATTTCGTCATCACTGATCCAGGTCGCCCGGCGCGGCGGCTTATCGGCATCAATAGGCATCCAGTAACCAAATTGGTTTTCTTCCTGGCCGTGGCCGGCGTAATACACCAGCAAACTATCGTTTTCGGTTAATTGTTGCTGCAAATCAATCAGCGCATTCAGTATGCCGTTGCGGGTGGCCTCTTGGTTAAGTAACAGTTTGGTAGTAAATCCATACTTGGTGCTTAGCAGTTCCGCAACCGCCTTGGCATCATTGACTGGCGTTGCCAGTTTGCTGAGTGAGGAGTAGTCATTGATGCCAATCACCAGCGCAAAATATCGACCCTGGCTGACAGGTGGTAGGTCAGTTTCCGCATCGAGATCTTGCCCACGGATGCTGGCCTGGCTTTGACTGATTTTGGCTTCCAGCGAACCAATCAAAGCTTGGTCTGCTACGGCCTTTTTCTCCAACTCGCTGACGCGTAATGCCAATTCACGATTTTGGCTTTGTCCCTGCGCATCAGACTGTCTATTGTTTTGTTGAATTTGCCGGTTTAAGTTGGCTTTTTCCGCTTCTATTTGTTTAAGTTTGGCCTGGGTACTTGCCAATAGTTGACCAGACTTGGCTAGCTCGGCCTTAAGCTGGGAAATCTCTTCTGAATTTTTAACTGATCGCAGTGCCTGCGCGGGCAAGCCTGCCGCTTTGCGATACCATTCCAAAGACGCTGAGTTATCTGCCGAAACACCTAAGCCTTTTTCAAATAAAAAGCCCAGATTCGCCTGCGCTCTGGAATAACCTTGCTCCGCCGCTTTGCGATACCAGTTGGCTGCGGCTTGGTAATCAGCGGCGCGTTCGTAGAGTTCACCCAAATAGGTTTGGGCGATTTGGTCGCCACCTTCCGCGCAGGCTTTCCACAGATCGGCAACCTGGTTCAGGTTTGCCGCATCGAAAACAACGTGCTGACCGCCGCTGGCGCGGCATTGCCAGACACTTACCCGCGCCGGACGTGGTGGCGTGTTGTACAAAATCCCCTGGCCCATTTCGATCAGTAACCCAGGCAACTGACAATCGACTATCATCAGCTCCTCGGCGGTACGGGCGTTGCCTTGGGGTTCTTTGGTAACTTTACTGCCGTTCACCGGGCATCCCGCAAGCTGCATACCGCCGGAGCGCGACATGCCGCCAGCGCAACCGGCAAGTAGCGAAAAAATCGCCATGAAACACAGGTTGCGCGCGGCGCTAGCTGCTGTTTCCCTCTCCCTCAGGCAGATGGGGGTCATCAATAAGGCAAAAAACTTTCTTTTGCTCCGCTCAGCCCTACCTTTTCCCGGAGGGAGAAGGAGTTTTTCCCTTACCTTATTTACAATGAGGGGATTCAAATCAAACATTTATTTGCCACA
>CAIOHN010000212.1 GCA_903858105.1 uncultured Pseudomonadota bacterium
CGCCTCGCCCGCCAATCCGTCAGGATAACCGCTGCCATCCCATTTTTCGTGATGCCAATGCGCGATTTCCTTGGCCAGGTTCAAAAAGTCCACTGATCGGGTGGCGTCACGCTCTGCCATTTCGATGGCATCACTACCCAATTTGGCATGGGTTTTCATGACCACCCATTCCTCTTGAGTCAACTTGCCGGGCTTTTGGAGTATGGAGTCAGGAATACCCACCTTGCCAATATCGTGTAACGGCGCAGAACGCGTAAGCAACTCAATGTAATGATCGGTTAATATCGGCGCATAGCGTGGATGATTCTGTAACGCCTTCGCCAGTTGCTGAACATAGCCTTGGGTACGTAAGATGTGATTGCCGGTTTCCGGGTCGCGAATCTCGGCCAAATGCGCCAAGGCGCGAATGCTGATTTTTTGAATCAGTTCGTTTTCGCTCATCCGTTCGGCTATTTGCGCTTCCAGATAGGTGTTTTCGTCGCGCAACCAATCACGGGCTTGTTTTAATTCCAGTTGGGTGCGGACCCGCGCCAACAAGATCGGCGGCAGGATAGGCTTGGTGATGTAATCGACTGCGCCCACATCCAGGCCATGCAATTCGGACTCCATGCTATCCATCGCGGTAACGAATATCACAGGAATTACACTGGTAAGGGGATTGCTGCTAAGCCGCTCGAACACATCATAACCGTCCATGCCCGGCATCATCACATCCAGCAGAATCAAGTCCGGGTAAGGCGGATTGGCAACCATCTCCAAGGCTCTAGGCCCAGAAGTTGCCACACGCACCCGACACAGACTTTGCAATAATTCGCTAATAACTGTCAGATTTTCGGGGGAATCATCAACCACCAGGACAGTTTTGGTATTTATATCAAACATAACTACTCCGGGGGTGGCCGCTTATGGTTGGGGCGTGAATGAATACGCGGTTACCTGTTTTGAGCATCGTGAAAAATCTAAACCTAGATGATAGCCAGAAAACGGCATCCAATGCATGATTCAATGTAAAAGCTGCCAATATTGCAGCAAAATACAAGTATTTCCCATGCCAAACCCAATTAAACGTGTTAAGTGCACAAGACTCTGGCTTGCAGAGGCAAAAGACCGGATAATCTGCAGCTACTTTACGTTTGCTGGTTTTTCATGGAATTCAAACTCAAAACTACCGACGGCCATGCGCGACGCGGCCAACTGACTTTTGCGCGCGGCGTGGTGCAAACACCTATCTTTATGCCGGTCGGCACCTATGGTACGGTGAAAGCGCTAACCCCAGAAGATTTGACCGAACTGGGCGCACAAATCATCTTGGGTAATACCTTTCATTTAATGCTGCGCCCCGGCATGGACGTGGTGAAAGCGCACGGCGACCTGCATGACTTTATGCGCTGGCAAAAACCAATCCTGACCGATTCCGGCGGCTTTCAGGTATTTAGCTTGGGCGCCTTGCGCAAGATCAGCGAACAGGGTGTTACCTTTAAATCGCCGGTCAACGGCAGCAAAATTTTCATGGGCCCGGAAGAATCGATGCAAGTTCAGCGCGACCTGGGTTCTGACATCGTCATGATTTTTGACGAATGTACGCCATACCCTGCAACCTATCAAGAAGCTGCCGATTCGATGCGCTTGTCTTTGCGTTGGGCCGAGCGCAGCAAACGCGCCCACGAAGGTAATCCATCCGCATTATTTGGTATTGTGCAAGGCGGCATGTATCCGCAATTGCGCGGCGAATCGATAGCCGGACTGACTAATATAGGCTTTGACGGCTACGCCATCGGCGGCTTGTCAGTTGGCGAACCCAAACACGAAATGCTGGCGACGCTAGACGCTATCCACCTCAAGATGCCTATGGATAAACCGCGCTATCTGATGGGTGTCGGCACGCCGGAAGACTTGGTGGAAGGAGTGCGACGCGGCATCGATATGTTCGATTGCGTGATGCCGACCCGCAACGCCCGTAACGGCCATTTATTTACCCGCCACGGTGTGATCAAAATCAGAAACCAGCAATACATGTCCGACACGCGGCCGCTGGATGAAAATTGCAGTTGCTACACCTGCCGCAACTACTCCAGAGCGTATTTAAAACATCTGGATAAATGCAAAGAAATGCTGGGC
>CAIOHN010000213.1 GCA_903858105.1 uncultured Pseudomonadota bacterium
GCCTCTGACGGCTTCCAAGGCGACCTTGGCTTTTTGTGCCCCAGTAAATATCTTCCGTTTGCTTTCGCTCATGTCCTACCTATTATTTTCCGTCAGGGCATAGCTTAAACTACTGTCTGGTTTTCGGGGTCCACTTTATACCATGCCGTTTGTATCAAGCAACTCCCAGCCAGCCGCCTTTGCTCTGGTACGCAGAATCAAGTCACTACCTACCTCCAGTGCGGCTATCGCGCGGTGAATAGGCTTATTCGGCGGGAAATAACCGGGCCAGGACAGCACAACTTGTCCGCTGTCGGCAACCCAGGTTCTTTGCCCCAATTACCGTAACTCGCCGCTGGGTTTGGGCTGGGTTTTAAGGCACAGATCTTCGCAGTCACGCACAAAGCTGTGTCTAAATCCTAGCCTGGCACATAGGGTTAAGGTTTTACGCGCCCGCGTCATCGCCACATAAAATAAGCGCCGTTCCTCATCACTGGACTGCTGCCAACCGCCGCCATCCAGAATCAGCACATGCTCAAACTCCAGACCTTTGGCCTTGTGCGCAGTCAATAACAATAAAGGTGCGTGACGGCTATCACTTGCGCCGGTTTGGCTGCCGGAGCGGAATTCATACAGCGCGTCGATGGCATTGCTGACCAACTGCTGACAACCGGGCGCAACCGCTTCCCAACCGATGATAAATTGCGCCAGCATAGCCCGATAGGGATGCTCAATCAGTTCATCAACCGCTTGCTGATAGCGACGCTTGAACCAACGCGACAAACTACCATAACGCAGTAACACCCGCACCTTATGGGCGTGGCGACGTTGATTTTTTAGTAAGGCCAGCAAGTCATCGCCTTCCCGGCTACTATGCAGATCAAGCAAACAATCATCCCGCATCAAGCGCACCGGCACACTTTTTTGCCTACAAAGTGCCGCCATCGGCTCCAGGGCCTCCCAATGTCTGGCGATGACAGCAAAACGCCCCCAATGACTGGTTTGACCAGAGTTAACCAAGGTGTTGATGCGAATCAGCTCAGCCAGCGCCAATTCGACCTCAGCATAATACTGAGTAGGCGTCTCGATGATGTGTACCCGGCCTTGAGTCAAACTATCGATAGCGGCAAATTCGCCGCCATCCGGCAGTTGTCTGCGCGCATAATTGACGCGAATGGCTTGCTGGCTCTTCATCCGCTCGCGCACTGGCGCGATTACACGATTGGCGCAATGAATGATATGCGGGGTCGAGCGATAGTTCTCGATCAGGTAATAGGATTGGGCCAGATAGTCGCTGGTGAACTGTTTAATAAATTGCACATTGGCACCGCCAAAGGCATAGATGTTTTGATCGTCATCGCCCACGGCCATCAACGACAATTTATCTTCCTCGCTATTCAGAGCCTGGCCTGCCAGGGCGCTGATGAGTTCGTAATGTTCGGCATTGATGTCCTGATATTCGTCTACCAGCAGATAGCGCAAACCGGACAGCAAGCGGTCACGCTGTATGGCTGGGCCCGTATCGTCGCCCAACTCTGCTTTTTGGAGTTGCGCTGTCGCCGCTTTGATGACCGCAGAAAAGTCTATCTTTTCGCCGTATTCGGCGGCCACGGCGTAGCTGGTGCCAGTAAGTCGCATCGCCAAACCGTGCAAGGTCTGCACCGCCACGCCTACTACATCAGCACCGACCAACGCCCATAGGCGTTTGCGTATTTCGATAGCTGCTGAGCGGTTGTAGCTAAGCACCATGATGTCTTCCGGCAGCACCATACATTCGCGTAACAGCCAGGCGACGCGATGCACGATCACTTTGGTTTTTCCAGCACCTGGCCCCGCCAATACCAAATGATTGCCTTCCGGCGGCGCTGCCACGATGGCCTGTTGTTCCGGATTTTGCAGATCGGTAAGAATACGCCGATGCGCAGCTTCTGTAGTAGCCATTTCCAAAATATCCTGGCGACCGGCAAAGTAACAACGCACGAACTCGTCTCGCTCCATACCAAAGTAATCGACGATGAATCGCGTCGCCGCCTGAATCTTATCCAGTGCCAAACGCGCATATTCAGCCATCACATGTACCTGGATGATTTTGTCTTTGTAATGCAATGCAAGCTCGGCGTAATCGGACTTTTTGAATTGTCGGCGTCTGGCATCGCTATTCAGTTGAATGCTCATGGCCGCTCTAAATATCGCCTTGCCGCGCGCCAAATGCAGTACCTCATTGGTATCCAGATAAATCAAAGCTGCTGCCAAAGCCACATTCCAATCCCGCACATCCAAATCCTGCAAGGTAAGATCGGCCTGCAAGGCGGCTTCCAAATCGCCTTGTTTGCAAGTGACCAACAAATTATTGCCTTGGCGCTGCGCCAGGAAAAAATTGAGTAGCGCCTGCGCCAGTCGCATGCGCTTATGCCGAATGGTCTCGATGTCTTGCCAAGTGCGTAATAGCTTTAAGTAGCGATTGTCCTGCCCCGCCGGGCGGAGCGCAAAAAAACCGCGCTGCCCGCCAGCACTGCCAAAGGCCTCGGCGAAGGATTTCATCAATCGGCTTAGTTTGTCAGGCTCTAATTCAACGCCGGCGTCACGCCGCACGCTATCGCAAAGTCGCCGCACATTGAGTATCTGCCATTGTTCCTGATCAGCATCAGGTGCCGCTTCGCGCAAGCTGGCTATCAGCGCATCTTCCAGTTTGCACAAGGCTTCCAGGCGCTCGATGGTATCGGGGTCTTTGTAAAGCGTCACACCAATTTCAGTATCGTTGGACACCAGCTTGAACCGATCCAAATCCCGCAACATTAGTTGCACCTGATGCGAATCCCGCCCCGTGGCCAGCATCAAATCGTCGGTGCTGATGCCTTCGTCGTCTTCACAGGCAAACAGTTGCGCCAGCAAAGTCAGGTAAGGCTGTATATCGGTTTTGGCGCCTAATTTTTTTTGCAGCACACTTTTGGCTTGTTCGAGATCGGTCACTTGCAGGCTACCTGGAAACACGCGGGTATGATTTTCCTGGCGCTCCAACAAGCGCGCCTCTTCCAGCCAAGCGACGGCAATCCGCACCTTGGTATCAGCATCGGCAGCATCGGGATCGATGCCGTGTTTATCGGGAATTTCCAGCAGGATTTCACCGCTGGTAACCACCACCGAGCCTTCGCTGCGATCTTTGCGTTCGATGCTGCGTAGCGCTTTGAGAATGGCGTAAATATCGTGCTGGCTCAGCCGAGAATTGCGCAACAAGCGAAACTGCACATCCAGATCAGCGTCGTCGTAAAGCAAAACACAGCGCGCGGGATCTTGATCACGTCCGGCTCTACCGGCTTCTTGTAGATAGTTTTCTAATGAGCCCGGCGTATCCAGATGAATCACCAGACGCACATTGGATTTGTCAACCCCCATCCCAAAGGCGTTGGTGGCCGCGATCACCCGTAGCTGGCCGGCGATAAAATCCCCCTGTACCTGACGCTTGTGCTCGGGCTGCATACCACCATGAAAATAGCCGCAAGGCTGCCCGGCTTCGATCAAAAACTTGGCCATTTCTTCCACGGTTTTTTGCCGGGCACAAAACACGATGGCACTACCTTCGTCGCGTAAACCAGCCTCCAGCAATCGCAGCACTTCAGGATATTTGGCTTGCGCGGGAACGGCATATACTTCGTAGCGCAAATTATCCCGTCGCACCCCGCCAGGCATAAGCTCCAAGGTAACGCCCAAACGCTTCTGAAAGTGCTCAACAATGTCTTGCACAACATCGGGCTTAGCCGTGGCGGTAAAGCAAAATACCGGCGATGGATTATGCTTTTGCCGTTGTTTGATAAAACGCGATACATACAGATAATCTGGTCGAAAATCATGCCCCCATTTGGACAGGCAATGCGCTTCATCGAATACCCAGGCGCCAACTTCTCTATGCTGCAAGGCTTTGGCAAAGGCGATACTGCGAAACTGCTCCGGCGCGACGAAGATCAAACCCAAATCGCCCAGCCGCAATTTATCCAGCATCACTTGCCGTTCCAGGGTATTGAGTAAGCTGTTGAGATACCCGGAACAGGTAATGCCGCGCGCTTCCAGGTTGTCGACCTGATCCTTCATCAAGGATTGCAGCGGCGAAATAATCACGGTAAGGCTACCGTTGCGATAAAAACGCGCCAAGGCCGGTAACTGATAGCACAAGGATTTGCCGCCGCCGGTCGGCAAAATAGCTAGCGTCGGTTTACCGGCAAAGCCATGTTCGACGATAACTTTTTGTAATGATCTGCCATCGCTGGTGGTCGGTGTGGCTCGAAATTGCTCGATACCAGGAAAATAGCGCGGCAACAGCTTTAGTAAATCATGCTGTTCCTGGCACCAGACGCAACCTGGATCTCCGCAAGCCACATCGCGCAGGATAGCGATTAATTCTCGGGTTTTGGGAAATGTCAAACTCACCCAAGGCGGCAACACCGAGTTACCGCCCGCCACTCTTAACCAAGCCAACACATAGGCCAAGGCCTTGTGCCACGCTGGGTTGGGTAGCAAATGCTTAACGACCTGCTGCTGACCGGCTCTGCAAACCTTGTCATCGGTTACGCGTTGCCAAGCGGCTTGCGCCTCATGCAAGTCAGGGCGTAAGTCGGCGCGTAAGCTTGCAAAGAAATTCGCCATGCCCTTGCCGTTTTCCGGTGTCAGTAAAAAGTGCAGACATAAGGTTTCATCAGGATATTCTGCGACGCGGAGCCGCAAGGCGTCGGCTTGATCCAGAAATAACTCGTAGGCCAATTCGGCATCGCGAACCGGATCGTTGTGGGTGGTGGTGCAAAGCTTGTAGTCTTTGACCAGGCGATGATAGGGGTTTTGCGGAAAGGCAACCGGCGACAATTCCAAGGTATCGATTAGCGGCAATTGATGCAGCGCCAAATCGGGATAAAGCGCGAATAGCGTCGGCTGATCAAAGCCGATAACGTTATGCCCCAACACAAACGCCGCGCCAGCGCTGATTTTATCCAATTTCTTTTGCAAATCGGCCGCTTTGGCCTTTAAACGCAGCCTGTCGCCGGTATCAGGCCGATACGCGCCGATTTCCAGCAAGCGCAAGCGATCCTGCCTAGCGGTTTCGATATCGATGCACAGGCATTTGGCTCTGGTTCTGTCAGATGGTTGGGGCATGATTGGATTAAGGGATGCACCCGATGGATAAAGTCTGCGAAGTATAGCAGCGGCTAACCAAGCGTCAGCCAATCCAGGCTCGCTCTCGCCTGAAGGGCAGACAATGCTAGCCGCCGTGTATGCTACACGACCATTGCTGCCCCAAACCTAAAAGTAACGCCCGAACATCAGGCGATACCATTTACGCCATTGATGGCCTCAGCATAGAGGTTTTGCCGACCATCACATCCACCGCTTTGAGTAAGCGCTTAAAAACCGATTGCTGGCAATACGGAATATTGTGTTTTTTGCACACGGCTTCGACTTTGGGCTGCAGTTTTTGGTACTGGCTCAAAGGCATATTCGGCCACAAATGGTGTTCGATTTGATAGTTCAGCCAACCGTAAAAAAAGTCGTTTAAATTTGAGCCGGTTGGGTAGTTCACCGAGCCTAAAATCTGCCGCAAATAAAACTCGCCCTTGCTGTGCGATTTTTCGTCGAACATCATCACATCGTCACCAGCGTGATTAGGAATCATCACCAAAAAGCTGTGCATATTGGTAAAAATTTCCGCCATAAGCGAGGTCAAAAATACGCTGGTAACGGCAAACGTACCCAATGGCAAAAACAGCAAAGGCAGCACGACAAAACGATAAGCGGCATACGGCAACACGCTTTCCAGCCACAAACTCCGGCCTTGCGGCGTGAAAAAACTCCAGGCACCCAGCCGTGTCATCGCCGGCTCAGGCTCGCCGTGTAGACGGGCAGCGTTCAGCACCATTTCTTTGTGGGTACGCGGGGTGTAATAGATAATTTTCCAGATGCCGGAAAACACCGCCACAATCGTATAGCGTAGCCACATTGGCAGACTGGATTGTCTGAGCCACTCCATATTGTGCTGGGCGTTATTGGGATCGGCTTTTTCACCCAGGCTGTAATGATGCAGCAAGTCGTGCTCATGGTGCCAGCCAGGCAAGGTCATCCAGTCCGGCCAGTCGATAAAGCGTCTCCAACCTTTGCCAAAGCCTTTGCTGGTGTGATTTTTATCGGCCACATCGAGCTTGTCATAGCCTTTATGCACAATCGGATGCGCCACTTGAGTCCAACGGGAAAAGCTACCCTGGCTGATCAGCAGTGCAGATAATGGATTGGGGAAAATCCAGGCTGTGCCATAGCCAAGGATGGAACAAACCTTGCCCCAACGCTCCATCTTCTTCAAATGTTTAAAATCTTCCGGGCCGATGTCGGCTAAAGCTTGCTGGTGAATTTCGGTAATGTCTTTGGCTAGTTGCTCACGATCTACCGACTGATAACTATTTAAACTCAAAACGTGGTGCCTCTTTAAAATGCGATGGAGGGGAGAAAATAACGTGGTATTGCTAAGGTGGCATGCCAAGCGTAGCGATGTATTGACCAAAAACAGCCAACAGCAAAACCACTCCCACCGCAAACACTCTCATAAAACGTTTTGTTTTTGAGGGAGATGATTACTTTGGAAAAACCTGATGGTTTGACATGGAAAACCCCCGGTCAAACACATCGGCAAAATTGACAGCAATGCTTTTAAGCGCTTTGCAATGCAAAAAATACCAGCTATCCACACAGCTAATCGTGCCAATAGCATTAATGCCACAAATCCGCTAATAGTACGCGAAACTGCAGCGATTTGCTGTTTTCAAGCACTTATTTGGTCAAGCGGCCGAACGAGCCAGACAGAGCGCTGTGAAGACGCCCGCAAAGCCTGCTTGGCCTTTAGCGTAAACCTAAGTGTGCTATTGAAACAAAAACATCAAGTTAACCATGCCCCAGGCAACGCCGCCAGCCGCCGGTATAGTTAAAACCCACGCCCAGACTATCTTTTCGATAACCGAAAGTTTTAGCGTATGCGGATTCTTGGCAAAACCTACGCCCATGATCGCGGTTGAAATACTGTGTGTAGTAGACACAGGCATGCCGAAATGAGCCGCCGTCAATAGTATGGTGGCAGAGCTGGTTTCTGCAGCAAAGCCGTTTATCGGATGAAGTTTGACCATCTTGTGGCCCAAGGTTTTGATAATGCGCCAGCCGCCGACCGAGGTACCCAGCGCCATCACCAATGCACAGGTCAAGACCACCCAGGTATCAATATCTTTTTCGCCACCATGAGGTCTTAAAAATTCCGCCCATTGCGGTAACTGATCGAGTGTCCCCGCGCCGTTGGCAGTAAAAATAGCCAGGGCGATGATGCCCATGGTTTTTTGCGCATCGTTACTGCCGTGGGCAAATCCCATATAGCCCGCGGAAATCAACTGCGCTTTGCCGAACACGGCATTTACCCATCTTGGACGCGAGATGCGCGCCAACAGGCCACCGGCAGAATTCATGCCGCTAATGATAGCCATCAACCCGCCCATAATCAGGATGCCCAACACAAAACCTGCCACCGGCGAACTGACCATAGGTATCACCACCTTCCACAGCAAGCCCTTGCTCTCGGTCCAGACTACTGCGGTTTTCGACCAGATCAACACATCGGGATTATTGTGCCCTGCCGCCAGCGCTGCACCGCACAAGCCGCCGATCAAGGCATGACTGGAGGAGGATGGCAAACCCAGAGCCCAAGTAATTAAATTCCATACAATAGCCCCCGTCAGCGCACAGATCAGCACTTCTGAGCTGATATTTACCACGCCGGTATCGACCAATCCCGAGGAAATGGTTTTGGCCACCGCCGTGCCCGATAAGGCACCCACCAGATTAGTCGCTGCAGCCAATATGACGGCCTGCGTTGGCGTTAACACCTTGGTGGCAACCACGGTGGCGATGGAATTGGCGGTGTCATGAAATCCGTTGACAAACTCGAATATCAGCGCCACAAAAATGACAAGCAAAAGCAATGTCAGCATAAAAACCTTTTATGAATTTTTTAAGACGATGTGGTA
>CAIOHN010000214.1 GCA_903858105.1 uncultured Pseudomonadota bacterium
CGAGCGCCACGCCTCATTGATACGCCTCACTTCTCCATGGCCACGGAACTGGTCTGCCCTGATAGCAACGAGCTGTTTACCCGTGCCTTGGAGCGGCGCCTTACTGCGATGCCTTTCTGAAAAGGCATAAAAAACTACCGCTAGAGACATTGCCAGAAAAAACAGCACCTCCAGCCAAATTAGCGGTAAGTTGTAACGTAATTCGACAAAACCCGGCCCAAAAAACACCGGCTCGTTGCCATCTGAGTACAACAACGTAAAGCGATCCAGCAAAAATCCCCAGACGACAAACAGCACCACAAATCCAAACAACACCGTTAAGTGAATTTTGGCACCGAACGGAAATTCTTTGCTCTGGTTGGGGACGAAAGCATGCTCCAGCCAATACAGCATCCCGGTCGCCATCAACACCATAATCGCGGTGATCAGCAACTCTTTCTGAATTAGCGTGTAAATCGGATAAGAAAACATGTAGAAACTAATATCGTTCCCGTATACCGGATCGACGATACCTGAGGCATTACCAAAGAAAAACAGCAGCGCCTGCTCCCATTGCAAATAAAACGGCACTGCAATTGCGACCGCCAGCAACAAGGAAATTGGGGTATAGATCTTGGCAGAACCAGTCATGAACACGTCGGCAAAGCGCTGAAAACGCCGACGTTTGCTGTCATCTATCAAAATCTCGTCAGGCGGATTCAGCCCCAGATAGCGAGAGGCAATCCAGAAATGGAATAAGAAAACGGCAAAGAAAAAAGCGGTAACAGCCCCGGAAAAAATAAATCTGTATAACAGTTTTAGCCAGA
Organism: uncultured Pseudomonadota bacterium; assembly: GCA_903858105.1. Classification (GTDB taxonomy): domain Bacteria; phylum Pseudomonadota; class Gammaproteobacteria; order Methylococcales; family Methylomonadaceae; genus Methylomonas. The sequence goes on from CAIOHN010000214.1 coordinate 807, forward strand.
AGTAAGCTTCAAACTCCAGCGAGCGGAACCACCACAAATCCACAAAAAAATCGAGGAACACGAAGTAGAACGCGACGTATAAAACAACAGCCACTGCCAGGGTCGCTAGCGTTAGTAACGGTAACAGTTTCCAGTTACGCATAATTTCCTCTTAACTTTAAGTTCTGATCGCCTACTGTGCCGGGCACCGCACAGCATCCCGGCTGGCATGGCCTTCCAACATCAATTATCCAACATTCTAACACCCAAATCAGGAAACTGATTGCCCGGCATTTTGCTGGATTGCCGACTGGAATACTCGGTTGTCTGCCTACGGCAAATGGAGTACGGTCAAACCCATAATAAAAAGCTTATTTATTGAGCCAAATGAGGAAGGGGGAACACATGAGCAAAACCATCAACAACTCCAGACGGCAATTTATTCAGCATTCTTTGCTGGGCGCGGTTGCTGCAACGTTTCCGGGTTTATTGCTTGCCGACATGGGCCAACTCAAACGCACGGCAACGCCCAGCTTTAATCCCGATGTGGAAATAGAATTTACCGCGCGAAGAGCCCAAATTGGCATTTTTAGCAATGGGCCTGTTACTCAGGTGCAAAAGTTCAGCGCCAGTTTGAGCAAAGGCCCCGCCAACGCTTTGACGGAATTGCCCAATAACTACCTGGGGCCGATCTTAAATTTTCAGCAAGGCCAAAAAGTCAGAGTTTTTTTTAATAACAAACTCAACGAACCGTCCATTATCCATTGGCATGGCCTGCATGTGCCGCAGCATAGCGACGGCCACCCGATGTACTCGATCAACCCCGGCGAACAATACGTTTACGAGTTTGAGGTATTGAATCGAGCGGGTACCAGTTTTTATCATTCCCACTCGCATAACTTAACCGCTGAACAGGTTTATCGCGGTCTGGCCGGGCTGATTATTGTCAACGATGAAAACGAAGCCAAACTGGATTTGCCACGCGGCGAATACGACTTGCCCCTGGTGATACAGGATCGCAGTTTCGACAGTCAAAACCAGTTGCAATATATCCACGCCATGCCTGAGCGCATCATGGGATTTTTGGGTAGCAGTATATTGGTGAATGGCAAACCGGATGCCGAATTTTCAGTCAAATCGCGCGCCTATCGCTTCAGAGCGGCGAACGGCTCCAATTCCAGAATTTACAAACTGGGCTGGGACGACGGCACACCGCTGACCGCTATAGGCACCGATGCCGGCCTGCTGCCAACACCGGAAACCCGGCCGTACATTATGCTGGCACCCGGCGAACGTGTCGATTTATGGCTGGATTTTAGCGGTCGCGCTGTAGGCTCAAAGCTAACGCTATACAGTCTGCCCTATTCCGGCGTGATGCCGGGGATGGGTGGTATGGGTGGTGGCGGCATGGGCATGATGCGCAATCGTCTACCGCAAGGTGGCAAGTTTCCGATTGCGACTTTCAAGATCAGCGAGAAAGTCAGCGATTCGCCAAAACTACCGGAAAAGTTGGTGCCATTCCAACGCTTGACCGAGCGTGATGTTGATAATACCAACGATCCGCTGCCGATTGCCATTTCGATGCAACATATGAAACCACTGCTAAACGGCCATTCGTTTGCGATGGACAGAGTGTTGGATTTTGAGAAAGTGGCGCTGGGCTCGATCAAAAAAATCAAAATCTTTCATGCGCAAGGTCAGCACGGCGGCATGGGGATGCTGGGTGGTATTCAACATGGCGACGACGATCATTCGGCAAGCAACGAACGCGGCATGAGGCGTATGGGCGGTATGGGCGGTATGGGCGGTATGGGCGGTATGGGCATGATGATGGATATGGCCCATCCAATCCACTTACATGGCCAGCAATATCAAATCCTGTCCAGAAAAACCGCCAACGTCAACGCCACAAACTATGCCACGGTAAAAGACGGCTTTATCGATTCCGGCTGGAAAGACACGGTGCTGGTCATGCCCGGCGAAACGGTGGAGATAGCCAAACCGTTTCAAGATTATAAAGGCTTATTTTTGTATCACTGCCACAATCTGGAACACGAAGACCTGGGCATGATGCGGCAATTTTTAATCGGCTGACAGCAAAACGCCGCTGCCGAGACTGGCTCGACAGCGGCGTTTAATTAACGCTGTTTAAGATTATTTCTTTTTAACTAAAGCCAAAATCCGCTCACGATTGGCAAAACCGACATAAAGCAAGCCGCCCAAAAGCAAGCCGAACAACAATGGGCCAAAAAAGGACGACGACTGTTCTTCAGCCGCGGCAGCTTTGGCCGCTGCGTCACCGGTATTAAGCGGCGGTGGCGGTGGCGGCACAAACGCTACTTGTTTTGTATTGCTGATTTCCGGCAAGCCTAAACTTTTCCACGCATCATAATCCTGCCAGGCTGGGTATTTGCCTAGCCAGAATTCCTTAGTGAAATAAGGTGCCAAGCTCATACCGTGAACTTTAGGAATACCTTTTTCATCGGAAAAACCTTTGTAAACCACCAGGCTGATGTCGCCACCCTCACCGACACCGTTAGTCGTAAACGATTTCTCGACGTGATCGTGGAACATCCACACACCTTGGCCAAAGCTGTTTAAGCCGTCGTCAACGCCACTCAACTCCAGATCAAGCCGTTGCGCCGGTACCATGCCATGCACATCGCGCTTCAGATACGAATTGGGGCCGTTATCAACGCCGTCATAGTGGGTAACCATAGGTTTATGCCCGTGGATATGCATGGCAAACGCTTCTTCGTGGCCATTGAGTATACGCAGCTTAACCTTTTTGTTTTCTTCCATCAGAATCAGCGATTCCCGTAAGGTATAGGGGAACGAACGACCGTTGAGCATGAAGTAATCGGGCTTGGCTTCGGTAATATCAAACTCTTGATTCATGCGCCGGGCGATGATGCGCGGATCGTTGGCAGAACGCACCATTTCGTGCATTTCCTTATCCACCGATTGATAATGCAGATCGTACTCGCCAGCGTATTTTTCCTTAACCGCTACCGACGGATGCCTGACCTGACCGGCACCGACGTTAAAGGTTTGCACCCAGTTGTTGGGGCGGTTTTCCTCGACCACGAAAATACCTTGCAAGCCCATGGGAATGTGGGTGTGCGGCTGCACATGGCAGTGGTAGTACATGGTGCCAGGCTGACGTGGTTTAATGACATAGGTTTTACTTTGACCCGGCATTACGTCCATCTGTCCGGTTTGACCGACGCCATCGTTACCTTCGCCGCCGTGATCCATGTACGGATGGTCGATACCGTGTAAATGGATGGAATGCGGAAAGTAATGGCTGTTTTCCAGGACGATCCAGATCACGTCGCCCTGTTCCACCCGAATGACTGGCGACGGCGCGCGCAGCAAAGGATTGGCGACAGGCTCGTACAGGCTCAAAGTCGACATATCCCGGGTTTTTGGCGCATAAACCCAAAACGTGGGTTGAATGCCAGGGGCAATGTCGAAGGTGGTGGTCGGGTCTTTCATGTCTGGCGAATGACCGTTTAGTTCGGCGATTTCCAGTTTAATAATATAGTGATCGGGGTCACCGTCACCATCCATGTCGTTAGTCGCAGTAATGGCGTCGGCAGCAAGCTGCGTCTCCATTAAAGTGGACATTGAAACGTTATTGGTGCCTTTAACAAAAGCGGCGATGTCGGCAGGATTATCCGGGTTACACATCCGTGATTCTTGAATTTCGACTCCGTCGATCACTTGCGCGTCACGCCACTTGGCATCGGTAAATTCAGAACAAATTTCCTCTGCCGCACCCATTTGGACGCTTTTGGTCGCCGGTAATTTGTCTACCGCCGCCATAGCCCATTGCGACACCGGAAGCAGGATGGCGCCACACAGAATGGGAATAACCTTTTTATGCATACAAAACCTCATAAAACAGACGAATTGACGGTCAGCCTGAACAAGGCCGCCGAATATCAGAAAAGACCGATACTGTAACCAGAACCCATAGGTAAAGTACAGAAATTATTTAATATTTTAAGCGACAATTTTACCCCTTTTAGCGTGGCGACGAACGATCTAATTCGGCAACGCTTGTAATGCCTTATAATTCCACGACGAGCGATTATTGCTAATCAATCTGCCACAATTTCGCAACAGACAACGACGCCTCATTATGCCCAGCATCAGAATACTGCTTTGTTTGATTTTGATTTTTCTCGGCCACGCCGGTTTTGACTGGCTTAGCAACCAACCCCAGGACGCTGGCACCGACGTGCCGTCCGGCAAACTGATGAGTCTGTCTTTTGCGCCGTTCCGGGAAGGTTTCAGCCCGCTTGAGAAAATACCGCCGCTTGCCGAGCATATCGACGAAGACTTGCGCTTGCTGGCCGATAAAACCGTCACCATCCGCACTTACTCCAGTCTGGGCGGCATGCAGGTGGTTCCGGACCTGGCCCGAAAACACGGGCTTAACATGATCCAGGGCGCATGGATCGGTTATAGCCCGCTGGATAATCGCAAGGAAATCGACGCCTTGATCAAATCCGCCAATGCGCATCCCGATGTGGTTAAACGCGTCATTGTCGGCAACGAGGTGCTGCTGCGTGGCGAGATGGACGTCGATAAACTGATAGTCAACATCCGTGAAGTCAAAAAAGCGGTCAAGCAGCCGGTATCGTATGCGGATGTCTGGTCGATGTATATGAAGCATCCCAAACTGATCGCCGAAGTGGATTTCATCACCATTCATATCTTGCCGTATTGGGAAGATGAGCCAATTTCGGTGGACAATGCGCCGCAACATCTGGAAAAAATCGTCAAACAGGTAGCGGACGAAGCCCGCGGCATTGCGCCCGGCAAACCGATTTTAATCGGCGAATCCGGCTGGCCCAGCGCTGGCAGACAGCGCGGCATGGCGATACCGGGTGTAGTCAACGAAGCCAAGTTTATTCGCGGCATGATACAAGTCGCCAATCGCCACGGCTTTGATTACAACATTGTCGAAGCCTTTAACCAACCCTGGAAAAGCGAACTGGAAGGCGTAGTGGGTGCCAACTGGGGATTATTGTCGGCAGACCGTAAGCCGGTATTTCCACTAACCGGCCCGGTCAATGAAAATCCAGACTGGACTATCCGCCTTGGCATCTCAACGTTAATCTGGTTATTGATTATCGCCGCCTATTTCAAAAAGCTTGAATTTGCCTCGCTAACTCGTTTAGTGGTGTGTTTGACTTTAGCGCAAGTGTTTAGCGCCTGCCTGGTGACATTGGCAGACTTTCTTTGGTACACCAGTTACGACCTGTGGCAACGGCTTTATACCGCGACATTGGTGCTTGGCAACGCGGCGCTGGGCTGGTTATTGATCCGCCGCAATTACGCTATTTTGACCGACAAACCGGCATGCACAAGCTTAGCCAAAGCCTTGAGAAGCGGCTATTTGTTATTTATTATTCTGGCGCTTTATAAAACCTACGGCTTAACTGTCGCAGGCCGCTATTTGAGCTTTCCCGTTGAACAATTTGCCATTCCAGCTTTCGGCATTTTGGGTCTGATGGCTTGCCAGTGGTTGAGTCGACACAAAGCCGATAGCCAACTGTTTTCGCTAGACTACTTGACCGGTAGCAATACCAATAGCCCGCGTGATCGATTAGTTGCCTACTTCCTGAGTTTGAGCGCCGTGTCCTTGGTAATTGGCGAGGCCAAAGCCTTCCTGGATGGCCGTGATTTCATACTGGCCCATCCCGGATTTTCGGACGGCTTACCGTTTGCGCTGAGTTATACCTTGTATAACCAGCAACTGGTGAGTTGGCTGGCTTGTTTAGTCGTTTTATCGCTGCCCTTCTGGAACAACAAACATAAACCAGCCACTGAGTAATTTTGCTACAGGGTGTTGCACTACAACACACTATTTACAAAGATAGCCCGCCTAAATCGGATGACAGTTTGCCGCGCGGCAATTTGTCACATTTCAAAAGCCGTCGCGGCCTAGTAGACTGTTTGCAACTCTTGAGTATGCGCTCCCTCTCCTAAAAGGGTAAAGAGTTTTAATATCCTTCCTCAATGCGGCCTTAGCGCCGCATCTTTTTTTAGACAAGGTTGTCTTATGGAACGACATTTCTATTCAGCAACGTCAACATTCGTCCACACCAACGAACTCGATTGGCGCACAGCATTTCACGAAGCGGGACACGCCGCAGCCATTCATCTTCGCAATCGGCAAAAGCAATTACCCCCGGTATTTTTTGAAATTCATGTCCAGCGGCCAGCTAACGGTTATGACGATTTTTTTGCCAAAGTCATAGACGGCAATCTGATCCAAAACTTGCCCATTGCGGTGGTAGACAACTTTTCCGAGCATGAAAGTTCACGGCAACACGACTGCCAACCAGCTTATGAAGCGGATGTAGTCAATTTGTTGGTTGGACCTTTGGCAGAAGCAAAGTATGTATCTATCCGCGACGACGAAGTATTTAACCCTAATTTAATTAACTTCAAAGCCTTGCATAACTACGGCGGCTATAGCGATCTGGAAAAAGTCCTGAGCTACCTGGAGCATTTCATTGCCTGTAAAATCAAACGCGAAGAAAAAATGCAGGAATTAATGGTTCAGGCATTTAAATTTATCGACAATCGTCGCCACTGGAAATGCATCCTGAACTTGGCGCATTTTATTCTGGATAGCCAACAAGAAGTGATTTCCTGCGATGAAGCTATTGGCATATTTGATCGTTGCCTGACGACCAATTCTCCTTTTCGCTCCAGCCATTATCCTTTTCTATTCGGCTGAATGCGCAAAGATTCCTGCCGCATTGCGCAGGAATACTTTCCTATAAAGCAAACAAGGTACAGCGATTGCGGCCTTGTTGCTTGGATTGATATAGCGCCTGATCGGCCCGCACGAAGACATCGTCGAGTTGGTCGCCCTCGTTAAAATCGCTAATCCCGCAGCTTAAGGTCAGGCTGATATTTTCGCCGTTAGAATTAAATCCGCAATCCTGCACCATTTTGCGAGTGCTTTCGGCCATTTCCAAGGCTTGAGACGCCTGCGTGCAGGGCATCAGCATCACAAACTCTTCGCCGCCGTAGCGGGCCACGAAATCGGTATCCCGGCAATTGTTTAATAATAACTGCCCAATCAAAACCAAGGTTTTGTCGCCCGCCTTGTGCCCATAGGTATCGTTGATACGCTTAAAATAATCGATGTCCCAAATGACCAGCGTCAAGGGTGTTTTATAGCGCTTCCAGCGATTTAATTCCATTTCCACCCGGCTGTTATAAGCCGAACGATTAGGTAAGCCGGTTAAGGAGTCGCATAAGGCCTTGTCATGCTCGATTTTAAGCCTGACTCGCAGCGTCTCGGTTTCCGTTTCCAGATCCTGCAACTTTTGCGTCATCAATTCAATTTTTTGTTGATCTTCGTGCTGCCGCTCATCTTCGATTTGTTTGTGTTCAAGTAATTGCTCTAGCAAACGATCCAGATGTGCGTTAGTGTGGCTTTTCAAATCATCAAGCCCTTCTGCGGACTGAGTAGACTCTTTTAGATAACCGACTTGCCTGTGAATATCGTTGTTAAAAATATCCCGGTTATTGATTGATAACCGATTGCCTTGTCCGACTGTTTCCGCTTGCTGCTCAATGGTGCCAAGCTGAACACCCAAATCCTCCAAAAACACGTCTACGCCGCTCTGCTCTGCAGCACCGTAATCTTTTATATTCAGTAACAAGGCAATAGCCGAATCGATTACTTTTTTATACGACTGCTCACTATGTTGAGTTCTCACCCGCTGCCTTAATAGCGCGGACTGCTGCTGAAAACGTAAGGGCACATCGGCCTCTGCTAGCAACTCATCCAGCCGACGAATCACATAATCATTTTGCCCGATGACAGAATCGCTCTCCGTGGTTTCCAGGTTTTGCTTGGCTTGTTTGGAAATATGCAACAGGGTTTTTGACACCGCTTGCAGTTCGCCTAACAAATCCTGCAAATTGGCACCACTGCGTAAGCGCGCGCCGATGGCCAGCAAATGCGGCTCCAATAATTTGTGGCTGCCCTGACTAAAAATCAATAACTGGATAACCAGTTTGTATAAAAACTTTTCAGTTTCTACAGAAATCGAATAAGGACCGGTGGAAGCCATTTAAATTAACATCCGTTAAACCACGACGCAGCGATTGCGCCCGGTTTGTTTAGCGGTATACAGGCCGGCATCCGCTCTGTTGAACAGCGTCTCGTTAGTGTCGCCCTCGATATATTGACTGATCCCGCATGACAGCGTGATCTTTACCTTGTCGCCCTTGGCATTAAAACTACTGTTCTGCACAGCCTTCCTAAGCTTTTCTGCGACGATTAAAGCGGATGACGCATCAGTTTCCGGCAATAGCATCACAAACTCCTCGCCGCCAAAGCGGGCCACAAAATCGATTTCCCGGCAGTGCCTGGACAATAAATTTGCAATCGCAGCCAATGCCTTATCGCCCGATTTATGCCCATAGGTATCGTTAATGTTCTTAAACAAATCAACATCCCATACCATCATCGACATCGGCGTTTTTTGCCGTTTGCAGCGCGCCATTTCATGCAACAAACGATCCTCAAACGCCAGTCGATTGGGCAAATTGGTCAAAGAATCGCGGGTAGCGCGGTACTGCGCCAAATCCAGCTTTGATCGCAGTTCTGACGATTCATGCTCCATGTCCGCCAGTCTGTCCGACAAAGCCTGCATTTCGCGCTGCGCCTTATCCCGTTCTTGCTGTTCCTGCAGATTATGCGCCTGAATTTGCTGCGTGATAACAGTTAAGCGACTGTTGACAATTTGTTTTAGCGGCTCCAGTTGCGTGGCGCTTTCGGATTGTTCTCGCAGCTCCGTGATTTGTTCGGAAACGGCACGATCCAACAGATTACGTTTTTTCAGACTGTTTTCGTTAGCGACATTGACTCCAGTAGCTTTTACGCCCAACTCGGTCAATTGTTCAGTCAATTTAGACAAAAACGTCGCCATTTCCTGCTGTTCCTGCTCTAAATGCGTCTTGACCGCCAACAGCAAGGCAACGGTGTCGTCAAAAATAGGCCCTAATGCCTGCTCGGCATGTAAGCGTCCTTTAATTTTTTCCGCATCTTCGGCAAATATATGGGGTATTTCGGCATTATCCAACAGCCGAATCAGCTGATAATTAATGGCTTTGATGTCTGCGCCTGGCAATTCAAGGGTAAACTCGACATGGTCAGACGACTTGGTCGCGTCAATCACATTCAGCAAAGCCAGATAAAACGCTTGGTTAGTGCTGAATTGATGACTCTCGTATTGCTCCTGAACCTGATCGAGCTGATCTTGTCGGTTAGGGTATTGCTTGCCTAAAAACTCGAATAACAAGGCTGCATCAAGTTGGCTGGTTAATTGGGAGTCTTCTAGCGCAATCAGTGCAGTGGAAAAGGCCGCCAGCTCTTTTTGCAGTAGCTCGCTTTGCAATCCGCCTTTCAGTAAATTGCGGATTCTGTTGATGTGTGGGTCAAGCTGCCGATTTAGACCCTTAACGGCCAGCGCAAAACGCACGATGGTTTTGCACAACAAATCTTCGTTGGCTTTGTATTGTTTATCAGTTTTTTCCTGATCATCCAAAAGTCTAAGGTATTTCTCCTTCCACTTCTCCGGACCGTCATCCTTGTTTTTTAAAAAAACCATGAAACACGCCCTACCACTTAAATTCTGAGTCACTTAATTATAGCCTATCAGACTAGGCCTTAATAACTAGCGACATTCCAGGCCAACTATTCACATCCCTGTGAACAGCCTATGGTTATTTTTTTTGACTTTCCTGAGCGATTAATTGGTTGGTGACGGTAAGCATATTGGCTTGAGACTTGGCCGACTGCGCGGTTACTTTATATTTGCCATTAACGATAATCGCCGGCACACCGCTGATACCGTAACGCGGGCCGATCGACTCGGCTTGGCGCAATTTGGCATCAACCAGAAACGAGTTATAAGCGCTACGAAAATCTTCGTCCTTAACGCCGTGATCGGCAAAGAATTTGGCCAATTCGTCTTCTGTAATCAATTTTTGTTTTTTGTTTTGAATGGCATCAAAAAAATCGGCATGCACTTTATCCAAAACGCCTAAGGCCTCGGCGGTAAAATAAGCCTTGGCATGTTTGCCCCACAGGTCACTGAATACTGCAGGCTGACGAATAAACTCGACATTGGCCGGCTTGGATTTCAGCCATTCCACCATCGACGGCTCCAGACTGTAGCAATGCGGACAGCCGTACCAAAAAAACTCGATCACTTCGACTTTGTCCGGATTTTGCACTGGTTGAGCCGGCGTTATTGCCTCATATCCGCCTTCAGCGTTAACCAACGCAGAAAAACACAACAAGCCTATAAATGCTATTCGTTTCAACATCAAAGTTCTCCGTAAGAATGTAATCCTGATAAATCATGTTCACACCAAGTGGCGTAAACAAAGTAAGCGCATCAATATAATCTACAGCGCAAAAAAGGCAATATCTTCAAAATGGCTTTGTGTCATCAAACTATCCTGCATTTACTGATTGGTTATCGACCCCAGAAAACCATAAATTTTGAAACCGATTTGGGGGAAACTTGGGCAGGACAATCGGAACTTACAATTCCACGCCAATTCGCAAATGTCAGGAGAGAAAACGTCATC
>CAIOHN010000215.1 GCA_903858105.1 uncultured Pseudomonadota bacterium
CGCGTACGTTAAGCTGACCGGCTTCGTCCATCCATTCGGTGATCAAACCAATCACCGGATGCGGGCTGTTGGGTAAAAACTCTGTGCTATGCGCACCTTCCAGACCCACAACATCACGGGCAAATTCGATCACTGCCGACTGCATGCCCAGGCAAATCCCCAGATACGGGATTTTGTTCTCGCGGGCAAAGCGTACCGTCGAAATTTTACCTTCCACACCGCGCTCACCAAAACCGCCTGGCACTAAAATAGCATCCACGTCTTTTAGCTGCGCAGTGCCTTCCGCTTCGATGGTTTCAGAGTCGATATATTTAATCTCGACTTTGTGCCGGGTATGAATACCGGCATGAATCAAGGCTTCGTTCAATGATTTGTAGGCATCGGTGTGATCGACGTACTTGCCGACAATGGCGATACAGACTTCGTCAGTTGGATGAGTCAAGCCATCGACAACTTTTTCCCAGGCCGACAAATCGGCTGGCGGCACGTCCAGACGCAACTGAGCCACCACAATATCGTCCAGGCCTTGCTCGCGCAGCAATAGTGGGATGCGATAAATGGTGTCGGCGTCTATCGCGGAAATAACCGCTTTCTCGTTAACATTGGTAAACAAGGCGATTTTTTTGCGATCACTGGCTGGAATCGGCTGTTCGGAACGGCAAATCAAAATATCCGGCTGAATACCGATGGTGCGCAGTTCTTTTACCGAATGCTGGGTGGGCTTGGTTTTAATCTCGCCGGCTGACTTGATGTAAGGCACCAAAGTCAAATGGATAAACACCGCCCGGTCGCGCCCCAGTTCCACGCCCATTTGCCGGATGGATTCCAGAAACGGCAAAGACTCGATATCGCCCACGGTGCCGCCGACTTCGATCAGCGCCACATCGGTGCCTTCGGCACTAGCGTAAACCCGGCGTTTGATTTCGTCGGTAATGTGCGGAATAACTTGCACAGTAGCGCCCAGATATTCGCCTTTGCGCTCGTTACGCAATACCTGCTCGTAAACCTGGCCGGTGGTGAAATTGTTTTTCTTGGCCATGGTGGTTTTTAAAAACCGCTCGTAATGGCCCAAATCCAGATCGGTTTCCGCGCCATCCTCAGTGACGAATACTTCGCCATGCTGAAACGGACTCATGGTGCCGGGATCGACGTTTATGTATGGATCAAGCTTGGTGATGGTGACTTTAAGGCCGCGATCTTCAAGAATCGCTGCCAGCGAAGAAGCGGCTATCCCCTTTCCCAAGGATGAAACCACTCCGCCGGTGATAAAAATGAATTTTGTCATGAAGGTTTTGCGCCCTGTTTAGCGAATAGCAAGGGGGTCGGAAAAGACGCAAATTTTAGCAGTTTTGTCGCGCATTTGCTGTATTAATTCCGCATAGCCGGGCACAAAGCCCAACTTGAACCGCTGCAGTCAGTTTAAGTCCGCCGCAAACGCATAGCCGTTTTTGCCATTTTGTTTGGCTAAATACATCGCATCATCGGCGTATTTCAGTAACAACTCGGCTTCGGAATGATCTTGCGGATAGATAGCCACACCAATACTGGCCCCTACTTTAACGGCCTTTTGCTGAATCAAAAACGCCTGATTCGCCGCTTTAAGCACATTTTCTGCGAGATGTTTAGCGGCAGCAACAGAATGCAAAGAGGTCAGGATAAATAAAAACTCGTCGCCACCTAAACGCGCGACAGTATCCACTTCCCGGCAGCAGCTTTGAAAACGCTTGCTGACCATTCTCAGCAACTCGTCGCCAGCATCGTGACCCAAACTGTCATTGACGGCTTTAAAACCATCCAGATCGACAAACATCACCGCCAAAAATGTCGAGTCACGCTTGGCACGCAATAAATCCTGCTTTAACCGCTCAAACATTAAGGCGCGATTCGGCAGACCAGTCAATGGATCGTGAAAAGCCAAGCGCATCAACTCCTTTTCCTTGTCCTCCTGCTCACTAACATCGACAATCGTACAGAGATTGATCTCGTCGTTCAGCTCGAACAAGGTTTGGGTATCAACCTTGGCGACAAAAGTACTGTTGTCGCGCCTGACACCCAGCATTCTGGCGTCATCCTCAAAAATCAATTGATGAAGCTGCCTGCCTATTAATCCGGTATCGTTGTAGCCAAACAGCTGATTGGCAGCTTTATTTGCCGAGCGCACTACTTGACTTTTGTCACACAACACAATCCCGGTTTCGATAGAATCGATGATATTGCGCAAGGCTTTTAGATTATTTTGAGTGTGCTTAACCTGCCACAACAAGCGCTTGCATACCAAGCCAAAATTCAACAAGGCCAGCAACAGCAGTCCGGCTTGTAAAATTCGCAAATAAAACACTTCGCGAGTAGCATTCTGTTCCAGGGCCGTGGTGAGATCGTTCATCAAGCCCAGCATTTGTTGGTTGTAGTTTAGAATCACATTGAGCGCGGCATCCAAACCCGCACCGCTTATGGCCGCTCCCTGTTCGATAACAGGCATTAATTCCTTATGCACAATCGCCCACAACAAGGACGCCGAGACCGCAACTACCTGACTGTTTTGATCTTTAACTGCCGACAAATAAATCGGCTTGCCATCACCACTGGCAGTGGTGCCGCCTTTTAAAAAAGCCGCGAGCGTTTTATCAAATAAATTCACCGTCGCCGAAAACTCATCAAAGGCGCTGCGCTTTTTTTCATCGGTTTCGGCAACGTGCAACATCAACAAGGATTTGGTCATGCGCTGCGATAACATCCGCTGCCGACCAGATAAATTAATTGCTACCGCGCTGTGCTCCTACTGCGCCGAAATCCAGAAATTAAGCCCCAGCGCCACGACATCGAAGACGATAAACAACATGATCGGGATAAATATCGTCGGCAGTTTGGCAAGGTTTGGTTCAGTCATGAGTCAACTTCTTTACAAACCTTGATCGACGTCGCGCTTTAGATTAGGCCAGGCACTGAAGGCAAAAACCCAGATCATAATGATGTTAAGCACCGGCACCAGCAATATCAGGGTCCAGCGCCCATCGAAACCGGCTTTTTCTAAAATCCGATAGCCCAGCCACAAGCAAAACAACACAAATACCGGCAACAACAGCAAAAACAGGTCCATACTCAACCGCCTTTTTTAGCGTTTGGCCAGGTTTGCAAAGCCAATTGCATGAAAACAATCAATAAGCCAAAAACTGGCAAAAACACCAGCGCCGCCCACGCGGGATTTAAGCCGGCTTTTTTGTAGATCAAAATCGCCGGTATGGCGATCATCATGCCGACAATAGCCGCTTGCAGTATCTCGGGAAACATAACTATTGTCCTCCTCCGCGCTGAATTTGCCGCTCGTCAAGCGACATGCCAGTCCAAACTATAACAGCCATCTTCTGCCTTACACCAGACCCAATCAGCAACCCACAAACCGGCTACAGCCGCTAAACGATCATCCAGATAAATCAGCGGTCGAATTTCGCGCTCCCAAGGCGGTATTGCCGCTGCTTGATAGAGTTTTTTTAAGCAATGATGCCCTGCCCGACCCGGCAATTGCAGCCTCTCGCCACCTTGGCGAGGAGCCACTGTCACCACTGCCGCATCCCAGAGTTGCTTGTCTATACCGAAAGAAGCACTGCGCTTGTTTAAACTATAGCCGTTACTTAACAAAACGCGGCCATTTTGGTGCGTCCAGACTTTAGGCTGAATCTTGTGCAGGCGCTCAGCAGGCATACAGAATAATTTTTGCCGGTACTTTTTGATATAAAAACCCTGCATAAACAACTGCGGCAGAGCGTCGTCCCGCGCGCCAATCAGTTGCTCGCGCAGCACTTTCAATACCGCCTGGCTAGGTCGTTTAAAACCGTTTCGGTGCAGCCAATGCCGCAGCAGATAACTGGATTGCACGGTAGTCATATCCGACAAGCTAGCAATCGCCAAACTACCATCCTGCGGATCGTAAACTGTTTGCAACGCTTGCTCTGCCCAGGCGTCGATCATTAACGCAGCATCGCCGCAATGCCCCGCCGAACGCGCCACGGTTTTATCCAGCGACGGCCAGCGTTGTTTTAATAAGGGGATGATGTCATTACGCAGATAATTACGATCAAAATCAGCGCTTTGATTGCTGGGGTCTTCCACCCACTGCAGGTTATGCACTTGCGCATACTGCTGAATATCGCGCTTTGCCACATTCAGCAAGGGCCGTAGCATCTGTCCCTTGCCAAACGGATTAGCGGTCGGCATGCCCGCCAAACCTGAAACCCCTGCCCCTCTGAACAACTGGAGTAACAATGTTTCCATCTGATCTTCGCGATGTTGCGCCAATAACAGCACATCGTCGGCTTGCAACAAGCTCTGCAAGGCTTTATATCGCGCGTCGCGGGCCGCGGCTTCCGGGCTTTCACCCGCATGCGGATGCGCATCGACTTGCAGCATTCTAAATTCAACGCCCAATTTCCCGGCTTGCTGCCGACAATGCTCGCCCCATTCCGCGGCGGCCGCGTGTAGGCCGTGATCGACGTAAACCGCGACAATTTTGTTGTTTAGCGCCGCTTGACTGGCACACAAATGCAGCAACACATGCGAATCTACACCGCCGCTGTAAGCAATATAGAGCTTCCGGCAAGACGCCGACAACAGTGCGGAAATGGTTTGACAACTAAGATCGGACATGGTTTTACCAACAAAAAAGGCCGAGTTAAATCGGCCTTTATCTGACAACAGACTAGCTTAAAGGGCTATTTGACCGGCTCTTCGATATACGCACCAAAACGCATGATGCGTTGATAGCGTTTATCCAGCAACTGATCCATATTGGTGGATTCCTGGTTCAATTCGGCTAAATGCCTGAGCAAGGCATCCTGCAAATTAGCGGCGATTTTCTCGAAACTACGATGTCCGCCGCCCACAGGCTCACGAATCACTTCATCCAGAAAACCCTGTTCCCGCACCCGATCCGAGGTAATGCCCATGGCTTCCGCAGCCAATTGGGCCTTGTCGGCACTTTTCCATAAAATAGACGCACAACCTTCTGGTGAAATAACCGCATAAGTGCTGTATTCCAGCATTAATAAACGATCACCCACGCCAATCGCCAGCGCGCCGCCAGAACCGCCCTCGCCAATCACGGTACAAATAACCGGTGTTCTTAATTTGGACATTTCAAACAGATTGCGGGCAATCGCCTCGCTTTGACCGCGCTCTTCGGCACCGATACCCGGATAGGCGCCCGGCGTGTCGATTAAACAGATGATAGGCAATTTGAATCGCTCAGCCAGTTTCATCACGCGCAAGGCTTTACGATAACCTTCTGGACGTGGCATACCAAAGTTGCGATAAATTTTTTCTTTGGTATCGC
>CAIOHN010000216.1 GCA_903858105.1 uncultured Pseudomonadota bacterium
ATTTATAGCCATGGCCATCGGCGTGAGTATTGGCTTTGTTTGGCCTGCCGAAGTCAGCCAATTTAATAGCGCAGTGTCAGTCGGCACCACCAATATGCCCATTGCCATCGGCTTGATTTTAATGATGTACCCGCCCTTGGCAAAAGTGCACTACGAAGAGTTGGGCGATGTGTTTCGCAACTGGCGGGTGCTGGGTTTGTCTTTGCTGCAAAACTGGGTCATCGGTCCTTTACTGATGTTTGTATTGGCTATTGTGTTCCTGAAAGACTATCCAGAATATATGACTGGTCTGATCATGATCGGCCTGGCACGCTGTATTGCGATGGTGATTGTCTGGAACGAACTGGCGCGCGGCGACAACCAATATTGCGCTGCCCTGGTGGCATTTAACAGCGTATTTCAGGTGTTGTTTTTTAGTGTCTACGCCTGGTTTTTCATCAGCGTGTTGCCGCCGCTATTTGGTATGCCAGGCAGTTTGATCGACATCAGCATCGGCGAAATTGCCAAAACCGTGTTTGTTTACCTGGGCATACCTTTCATTGCAGGCTTTACGACACGCTGGGTATTAGTCAAAGCCAAAGGCCAGGATTGGTATCAGCAACATTTCATACCCAAAATCAGCCCGATTACCCTGATTGCATTGCTATTCACCATCATGGTGATGTTCTCGCTGAAGGGCGAGCTAATCGTGCATTTACCCTTGGACGTGCTGCGGATTGCAATACCGCTACTGATTTACTTTGTCGCGATGTTTTTGCTGAGTTTTGTGATGGGCAAAGCCATAGGCGCTGATTATGGCAAGACCACGACATTGGCGTTTACAGCTGCCAGTAATAACTTTGAGTTGGCAATAGCTGTAGCCGTCGCGGTATTTGGGATTAATAGCGGCGCCGCATTTGCCGCTGTAATAGGCCCGCTAATCGAAGTGCCGGTGATGATTGCCTTGGTGAATGTGGCCTTTATGTTTCGGAAACACAGCTTTAAACCCAGCCCGGCATAAATTATGAAATTGGCACTTTTAGCGGCTCAAATGTATTTTATTCAATTTCAACCCTAGGTAAATTTATGTCTTCAGATAGCAAAAAAGAGGAAAGAAAGAAATTCGGATTGACTGAGCAAACCTATGAAAAGTTAAAAAACTTCTCAAGACTCAATGGCTTAAAAATGCGTGTAGTGATTGATTCGATGACTGACCTGGTTTTGCAGGACGCAGACATCAGCAAGCGCGTCATCGAACTCACGATTGAAAAAGAATCAGAGCGCAAGCAATAATTTCCGCTGACATTCTGTCAAGCCATATACAAATCCAGGTCTACAAGTTCACTAAAGCCCTGGATTAGCAAGGCCGGAACTTGCATAGTCCAAACCGGACAACTAGCGATTTCCACACCTTAACTTCAATAAAACATAGTCACAAATACCAGCAGATAGGTGCACTACGGTGGTGCGCATCCACATATTAGAAAACTGGGGATGTAGCCTACAACTCAATTGTAAAAGTCCAAATTCGATCTGACAATGCGGCAAACCGGTTTACACTTGATCAGCCACTGATAGACAAACCGGCCATAGACATTGAAACGCTAGTTTGGCTGGTTTGTGGCCTGTTCCTGTCATTCGGGGGAATGTTTTGGTTTTTTGGATATTTTCCGCCGCATTTCTTTGCCCTTACGGAGTCTCAAACATAGCAGGGTTTTCTGTTAACCGGTTGTTCAATATTTCGGTGCCACCTTTATTGCTGATCCCCAACTGGCGCAGCAAAAGCATCCGAGATTAAAACATCAACATTGCTACCGGTCAGAGCCCGCAAAAATGCTACCAAATCAGTAACTTCCGTTTCCGACAAACTTAGTGGCTTGATTAACGGCGATAGATTTTCATTGACCACGCCACCGGCGTTATAAAACCGCACCACGTCGGTCAACGTCGGCAGCGAGCCGTTGTGCATATATGGCGAGCTCAGGGCCACGTTGCGCAGAGTCGGGGTTTTATAGGTCCAGCGGTCATCTGGGTTTTGGCTGATTTCGTAATAGCCCATGTCGCCAGGCTTGGCATTTTCCAAGCCTTGCAGTTGTTTGTTGTCGACATCTATAAATCTACCTGGCGCCACCTGAACTCGCTGTTTTGCCGGGGTTTTTTGCATGGATTCGGCATAACCGATACCGGTGTTGTGGCGTTGTTGGTCGCTGAACAAGGCCGATGTTTTTCCGACGCTATGGCAGTTGCTGCATCCGGCCTTGCCGGTGAACAGCGCAAAGCCTCGTTTGGCGTCAACAGTCATGGCGTCGGCCTGCTTGCCGTAATACCAGCGGTCGAAGGCTGAATCGGCGACATTCAAAGTGCGTTGATAACTGGCTAATGCCTGACCGATTGTTTCCATGCTCGGCTCTTTGTTGAAGGCATTTTTGAATAAGCCTTGATAGTCAGCGCCAGCTTTGATTTTATCGATGACATAGCCGATGGAAGGATTGGCCATTTCGTTGTGCGCCAACAGTGGCCCCCAGGCTTGCTGTTCCAGACTGCTTTCTCTTCCGTCGTGAAACAATAATTGTGCGTAGCCGACGTTGAACAGCGCCGGACTGTTGCGACGCACGCTACGGCCCTCGATACCCACTGCCGTGGCCATTTCATTATTGCTGAAGCCTTGTTCCGGGATGTGGCACATGGCGCAAGAGAAGGTGCTGTTAAGCGATAGGCGACGGTCGAAAAACAGCTTGCGGCCCAGCGAGATCTTGGCTGGCGTGATCGGGTTGTCCTTGGGCTGCGGCAGTTTAGGTAGGCCTAGCGGCGGTTTGTCGATAAAACTTATCAGTTTGGCGGCTTGGCCTCGGCGCTGGGTCAATGCCAGCGAGCGGGTCTGGTAATCGGCTCGTTGATAATTTTGCTTGTCGTCGCCAGGGCGGAAAAGGTTTACTTTATCTTGCTGCACTGTCTCTTTTGGGCTGGCTTTGTCATTCAGCAGGGTTTTTACGTCGTCGATCAGGGTGTCGGCATGAAGAAAATCCACGCTGTAGATATTGCGGATATTTTTGTCCCGGTCGATCAGGTACACCCGCAACAAATGCGAGAAAGTGCCAGTGAACTGGCCTTTATCGTCGTAGATCTTTTGTACGCTTTGCTGATAGCCGTCCAGGATGGGCTGCAAGGCGGTTTCGTCGCGCGTGGTCAGAAACTGCCAGTCAATGCCGCCGCTATTAAAGCCTTTGCCGAATTGCCGCATCAACTCAGGAGTATCGTGCTGTGGATTGAAGCTCAGCGTTAATAGTCGCAGCTTGTCGGCCAACTCCGGCTGTTTTAGCAATTCCCGGTTGATTTTATGCAAGACCTGTGTCGCCAGCGGGCAACCGTTGACGTCGCTACAGGCGGCGTAAATGAAGCTGAGCAGTACCATTTTGTCGCCCATCAGCTTATGCAGGTGTTTGGGCCGGTTTTCGCTGGTTAGGATTTCTCCGTCGGCGGCCGGACCGATGACCGGTAACTCGTAGCTGCCGGGGCTGGCGGGCGGAAACGCCGGTGCTAAGGGATTGGCCTGATCGGCCAGGCTTGGCCTAGTCGCCAAGATGTAGAAAATAAAAAACAAATAGGAAAATTTCATCATGGCTGATTCTCGACCTAAAAGCCGCTTTTACAAGTGCGATTAAAATCCGGCCCATCCAGATAAGCGGGTTGCTTACCAGGATCAAGCCCTGGCGAAAATCGCAGCTGTTGCGACAGGAACCCAATAAATATCTGACGAGGAAACCGTTCGTGGTTCGGCGGAACTCACACACGAACGGCTAAACCTTTCGGCAATGAAATTAACTCACTCCTCAATGGCCTGCAATTTTGGGTTTTTTCCATACAATGCATACGCCCCGAAACGCATCTGATGCGCCCGGCCCAGCTTTTCCTCGATGAAGTCAATGGCAAATTGCTCGGTCAACTGCTTGCCATTCCAGTGATAGGCCTTGAAGAATTGCTCATTATCCGGGCCTTTTTTGTCCCAGTTGGCCAACAACGAAGAGGTGAAGTACAGACGCTTGCCATCCCAGCTGGACGAGACCATGTTGACCTGGGAACCAATTTTTTGCTCGAACACCTGTTGCGGATGATGTGGCTCGCTGATGTCGAACAAACGGGCCTTGCCGTCCATGAAGGTGGTGGCCCACAGGGTTTTGTCGTCGCTGGAAATGGAAATGTCTACCGGTAGCGGCACATCGGCAGGGTTGCCGATGTCGGCCACGTCTTTGGCCTGCCAGTCGTCATGTTCATCGGCGTGTATCAACCAGAGTTTTGAAGTCAAGGCCGAGGCGGTAAAGCAATAGTCGTGACTATTGCCCCAGGCACAGCGAATCTCCAGCGGCGCACCAGGCACGTCGAAAATTTTCTTTGGCTTGCGACTGTGTAAATCCCACTGCACCACCGTATTACCGAAGCGTTTCATGGCTTCCGGATCAGCTAGCATCTTACCGAAGTCCATCATGTAGTTCGACCAGCCGGTAAACGACGATGTCAGCATCATGTTTTTGCGCGGCAACGCGCGCAGGTCATAGTTGTAGCCATCCGCATACTGGCCGGTCTTGACGGCGCCGCGCAGGTTGCCATCGGTCGGCATCCAATGCGTGGTGATATAGCGGCCGGCGTTGCTGTATTCCACCACCGCGGTGCGGCCGCCGTGATCCTTATTGTTGGATAAGCTGGTGATCAGCATCCGACCGGGCACTGCGTAAAAACTGTGCGGACCAACCACGCCGCCACTCTTGGCTACAAAGTTTTTGATGACTTTGAACAACTTGGGCTTCGCTGGGTTGCTGGCGACATCGAAGATGAAAATCTTGCTAGTATCCAGTCCACCGGCCCACAAATATTTTCGGTCATCGGTAAAGTCGGAATGGTGAGCCTCGTTCCGGCCGCCGACAGATTGACTGGCCACCACTTTACCGTATTTGGATGATTTGGGATTGACGTTTACGGTAACGAGTTTGTCCTGTTCGTCGCCGACGCCTTCCATACCCAACGTCCAAATGTAGATGAAATCTTCCTGACCGGTGATCTTGGCCATATACGGCGAGGCGCAGGTTTCGTCGGCTCGCACCGGCAATGCAACCGTTGCTAGTAAGGTGGTGATGGCTGCTGTGCTCAGCCACTTGTGTAAAGTAAAGTGTTTCATAGTATGCGCTCTTGGTTTTTTAGTTGTAGAGATGCTTGTCAGTGGCCGCTGCCGCTTGGCTGGGCGTAAAACTAGACAAGCCTCCGGGATAAGCGTTTCGGCTTTCTTGTTTAGTAGCCGTTACGGTTATTACCAGCGCGGAAAGGTCAATTACTTGGCTCAATCTGGCGCCAGGTAAAAATTAGCAAAATCGACCCTTGGTTTCGCCCTACCCAGGGAGGGGATAAACGAGAAGTGCGGACAGAATCCCGTTGTGGATTATGTAAACGCCAGCCATTGCGGTTTGGGAGAGGCGCTAGAGCGCCAAGGGCAAAGCAACCCGGCGGGGTAAATATCAACGCTACCTGATTGCCCATAACCCTCAGCAGCTTATAGCCATTTGGTTAGTCGAACTGAAGCCTTGACCTGCCTGGAGATCGCGCCACGAAAATGAACCCGATTCAACTTCAAAAAGGCTTCAGTTTGATGGATTTTAAGTAGCAGTACGGTACTGAAAGCCTGTGCGCCGAAGCGTTACTTCAGGCACGATGGCCAGACGGTTTTCAATGTCCAGACTGTGGAGTTTGTCGCTACAGTGTGGTTAAAACACGCAATTTGTATCAATGCACGTCCGGTCATCACCAAGCGTCTCTGATCAGCGGCACACTGTTCGCACAGACCAAATTGCCGCTGATGGCTTGGTTCTGGCGATCCATCTGCTGACTCAAGCCAAAACCAGCCTGTCGGCTCTGGCCTTGAAGCAACAAAAAGGTTATTGGCGCAACTCCAAAAAATGTCAGCAGAAATTTTTTAGCGCACCGGAGTTGTCTGTTTTGGTGGGCAATCTTGATGCTAGCCGAACAACCATGCCACGAACGTTCTGAAAAACAGGTAACCACCATGCGACAGCCCGTTGGCTGGCGCATCAGCATAGAGCTTATATTTGCCAAAAAAACCGCTGTCGTTTTCGGTTTATATCAAGGCGCTTTATTGAGCGGCGGAAAAGTTTGGACACGTATAGTCTGCTAAGCATCCAAAACCAGGCATCCGTGACCTATGTTTTTCAACTACATGAATGTCGCAAATTTGGCCGACTTTTGCCTGCCACTGTAAGATTAAGTTGAAACCAATAATCTAAACTGTCAGATTAATGATGGTGATCATGCCCCATCTGTGCCTGCGCCTTGATCACAAACGGATCGTATTCTTTGTCGCCTAAGTCAGCAAAATCGATCACGTCGTAGTCGGTAGTAGGTGTCGGCTGCCACGGCGCTGCGCTCAGTGCATAAGCCTGCAAAAGTTGGGTGCGTTCTGCAAAGCCATTGCGCTGACGCTCTATCAACTTGGGTACTCCCAGATCCATGCGCATGACGATGTGCCATTCAGTGTCGGCTACTTTTCCTTGATATTCGCGGGTCGGGTAGCCGTCTGTCCATTCCAGATCACCGGCGCTTAACTGTGCTAGCAATTTTTGGTCCAGCAACAAAGCCAGTTTTTGCCAGGAGGGCGCGGCTTCCAACATCTTTAAGTCATCATCCTGAAACTCAATTGCATGCTGATCGGCATGATAAAGTTTGCGATGAATAATCGAATGACCATCGCGCTGCCAGAGTTCACCCATACCCAGTTGTGGTCTTTCAATGGTGATCTGCTGGCTGTTACGCCAGAAGCGCCAGCTTACTTGATCGGCATGCGACTCGTGCGCGTCATGGTCTTGTTCGTGTTCTTGGCCTTGACGACTGGTCGTGAATTCGGCTGCGATATTTGGCAGATTGGCCGACGACAAATCAATAATTTCTCTGGTTTGTGCATGATTGACTGGATTGCTGCTACAAGCCGCCAGCAAAGTCAAAACCGGCAAACAAATCAGTTTAATTAAAATGTGGCTCATGATTTTGGGCATGGATTCTGCGCTCTTGCGGGTAAATCAAAAAAAATCAGGGGTGACCAGCACCCCTGACTGCTTAAATGTCGCTATTAGCGACGATTGTTAGTCCAACCTAAGGCGTCGGCCATCACGTGATAAATCACGTTTTGTTCCAGCGTACCGCGCACCAGGTAAGCACCTGGGCCATCGGCATAAATCGCCACATCTTCACCTGCATGAGTTTCTGCGCCCATAGGTACTGTGGCTTCCTGCATGTAGTTAGCGGTGGCAGTGTCAACCGCAGTCAAATCCGGGCGTAGTTTGCTGCCGGCATACGGCGCAGACACGGTGCCTTCATTGGCTGGATTGAATTCCTTGCGTTGCAGACCACCCGTCCAACCTGGACCGTTGGCATAAGACAATGTGGTGTAAGGCAAGCCCAATGAATCGGTCAAAGCCACACCGTCAACAGCGGTTTTACCCAAAATCGGATTGCCGCGTGATGGATAGCCAGCGATGGTGAACACATGGCTATGATCGGCAGTAACCAGTATCAAAGTGTCTTTGTCATTGGTCAGTTGTTTGGCTTTTTTTACTGCTTCTGACAGCGCAACCGTATCAGTCAAGGCGCGATAAGCGTTACCGGCGTGGTGAGCGTGATCGATACGACCCGCTTCGACCATCAAGTAAAAACCCTTTTTGTTTTTTTGCAGGATTTTGATGGCTTTATCAGTCATATCAGCCAATGAAGGCTCACCGGCGGCATCGTCTTTGCGATCAGCTTCGTAACGCATGTGCGAACGTTCAAACAAACCCAGTAAATGATCAGTGCGGGCTGGATTGATGCCATCGAACTGCGCTTGATTCCAGATAAACTCGGAATTGTTGTATTTTGATGTCCACTCCAAGGTCAAATCACGACCATCTTTACGACGGCCATTTTGGCTGGGATATTCTGGATCGGCGACCGTGTTGGGCATGAAATAGCTACGACCGCCGCCCAAAGCCACTTCCAAGCCGTCGCCATATGGAGTTTCCAGCAATTGACGAGCAATATCCTTAACTGTGGCACCAGCGGGCAGGTTGCTGTCGGCTTCCCAGTCGCGGTCGGCAATGTGCGCGTAGTTTACCGCAGGCGTAGCATGGGTGAAGCGCGCAGTCGTGACAACACCGGTTGACATACCGCGTTCTTCCGCACGTTCCAGGATGGTTTTGACGCTGTGCGCGGCATGCTGTTCTGCACTTTTTTCGCTGCGTGGAATGTTTTGATCAACTGATATAGCGCCGTCGTTGGCTTTGATTCCCGCCACCATCGCGGTAGCCGTTGGTGCAGAGTCTGAGGTTTGTTGGTTGGCACTGGCGGTCACTGAATGTGCAATATAACCAAATTTCTCAAAGCCAAGGCGGTTGAACTCGCCGTCGCGTCCGGCCATCTGGCCTTCCAAAATCCGGGCTGCGGTTACGGTAGAAACCCCCATGCCGTCACCGACGAACAAAATTACGTTTTTGGCTTTGCGCAGTTCTGCTGCATCTCTTTTGTTTACTAACACTGCTTGCTCACCAACCTTAAACCACTCTGCTGCAGAAGTCGGCACTTGATTGGAGGGCTGTTGATGGTGGTCGTGGTGGTGGTCATCTGCCACCGCGCTAACGGATAGCGTCAAGCATAATGCGCTAACGGCTGCAGCCAGCTTTGTTAGTTTTTGTTTTTGCATGAGTTGCCCCAAAAAAGTGAATTCGGAACGCCAAGATTACCGTCACAATGTGACGATTACGTTACCAAACCACTACTTGGCTATTTAATTACCTTAATATGCAACGCTGTGGTTGAAGGAATGTCGCCCGCTAAAAAAAATCAAATTTACTCAGGGCGGATTCAAAACTGAAGTGCAACATAGCGCCAGAAAGTTACAGTAAGGTTACGGGGTCGTGACGGGCTCTTAAAATTGCTTGCGATTTACCAAAGCGGAAAATAGCTTTCAATTTTTTCCAGTCATCAGCGCAACCTTGGCCATGACCCAAAATGTTTTTGCAAAGTTTTGCAAGCAACGTCACAGAAGCTGACGGCAGCAATTTTCTAACGGGCTTTTATGGTGATTTAGCGATGGCGGCGCTTACGTTGCCGGTTTTTTCCGGGCTTAATGACGGCTAAAGGCAACGCGACTGATACTGCGCGCGCCGGAATGGGTGACTTTTACTGTGGGCCTGTCGGCTTGAACTGGCAATGGGGAGATTTAACAGCCTTTTTGTTTGAAGGCGTCGTAGCCCCGACCAGCTAATATCAGCGCACTGGTTCGTATTACCAACTGGTAGGACATGATCGAGCTCCGCTGGATCTGCTTGTCAACGAATCCGCCGACGCCACCACCATTGGCCCGTTAGTGATGTATATGCCCAAAATCAATGACCAGGACACGGCAATTTCGCTGAAGTGGCGCGGGCTAGCTGATTTTTCGCGGCTGTCTTCAGCTACTTGCGGACTCAAGCGCGTTCTTTGCAGGCTCTATCGATATCCCCAATGAATTGGCTTGCTGATACAGCATGGTTTCCACAGTATTAAACGGAATCGGTTTAGGCAACACCATGACACCCTCCGGCAGCGCACCCAACTTCATAATTTCACGCGTTTCCAGACCAGTCACTATGACGATTTTGGTTTTTTGCATTTCAGGTAATTTGATGATTTCCCGAATCATTTGCAGACCATCTATTTGCGACATTCGCAAATCGGAAAATATCAAATGCGGCTGGTGCTTGCCGACCATGATTAAGCCCTGGTAAGCATTGGCAGCCAAATACAATTTATGCTTGACACTAAACTGGGAAAATCGCAATTCGCAGAGCCTGAGCAAATTGAAATCATCCTCGACGATCAAGACCCTCAACTCATCTGTTGGCTCGTCTTGAGCGGTCACGGAATTCGGCAACGAATGGGAGCCGGGAAAATGATGCGACTGCAAAAAATTACTGATATCGTGCGGGTTTAATCGCCTATGACCACCGGCGGTGCGCGAAGACTGTAATTTGCCATCGTCCACCCAATTCTGTACGGTGCGCTGACTTACACCGAGTAATTCTGCCGCTACCTTAGTACTAATCCACTGATCAGACATAATAACGCTCTTCTAAAATGGTAAATATTGAAACATGTTAGACTAAAAGAGCAGTTGAAACAAATTTCAACTAAAACATTAATAGCACTATCGGCAAGACTCAAGCCGACAAAATTTTATTTATTTTAACTATCCCCCACTAAACCCGCAGCTCGAATTTCGCTCATCGAAAGCCACTTAGTAGAAAAAACCACAACAAAGTAAACACCATGACGGATAATATGCGGTTGTGATATTAAAATATATCCCGAAGAATGATTTAGTTTTTTCCATTATAATTAATCAAATTTAAGCCATAAAAACAAGCAGGCAGACAAAATCGGCGCTTTAGGCATTTAACCATGAAAAGCGCTATCGCCAGAAAATTGCAAAACTTGGCTTTGTGCATGGGCACAAGAATATTCGGCCTGATACATCTTTTCTTTTTATGCCAAGTTGGTACGATCCACGAGCTCTTTGCAAAGGCACGACTGCGTAAGATGGATTATCCAAATACTTCTTTGCATTTGCAGATCTACCAAACTGGTCGCATGAGTTTTTCGATGAGGTGCGGATCGTCGAAATGCCGTTTGCCAAGAAAGGCAATTGCGTGGTTTCCCCACTGCCGCATAGCGCCTGCGTTCGGCACTCCCATGGGCCAGAGCAGGAATCTCTCTAGGCGCTCGCTGCCATCGACCAAGCCATCCTTGTTAAAAAAACTCAGCCGTCGATTGTCAGGAGTAGGCAGCGAGCGAAGTGCATGGTAGTCAAGCCAGTTATACGCGGTAGCGCCTGCTACCGCCCGTTCAGCGGTGACGCTACGGATGAAATGATTGCCTGAGGTTAGCCGGATGGTTAGCCGCTCATCTGGTTTAAGCGCAGGGATCGATTTGGGGGATAAAATTGGCTCAGAACCATCCTCTGGTTTCACAACCTGCATTCCTTCACCTGGAAAAATCTGATAATAACAACCACAGGCATGAATGCTGTCATAGGCAAGCGGCTTGCCGTCCATGCCCAAGGTAACGCGCCAAATAAGCCCATCAAAACGACCCGCGTAAATATCCAGCCAACGCTCAGGAGTTCTGGCCGGAAACCAGATCAGGTAATTGAGTTGGAGCAAGGTCTGATCGCCGTAACGGGCATGCGATGTCAATGTATACACGACAGGTGTCTGGCTGTGTATATAGGTTTTATCTTCGGCACCTATGCTGACAGTGCCAATACGATCATTGTCGCTTGCCGTGTCGACAACCCAAACCGGCGCCAAGCTGGCGAACAAACGTGTGAGCTGATCTTTGGAAGGCTGGGGAATTTTTAATGGGTTGCGGGCTGATTGTGCAAGAATCGTAGCGACCTGATCTACGCCAAGCGCATCCTGAACGGGCGGCGCATAGCGAACTAATCGGTCTGCAAGGCCAGGGCCTTGATCAGTCTTGCTGAAGAGATCGAGGATTTCCTGCTGCCCACTCCACACGCCATCGACAATTGCCCAACGCGTCAGAAAATACAAACCAAAGAACCTCTGCCAGGTCGAATAGGCATCCGGCGGTTCGATTGCTGCAAGCAAGCGGGATCGCTGACGCGGATAAAATAAAGCCTGTTCGGCAAGGATATGCCCGCAGGCATTTACTGTCGTTTCAAGGTTTGGCCTTAAGTAAGGCTCAAGCGGCATTCGCGCCGCGGGCGGTAGGTTACGCCACTCTATCAGGCGGGCTGTCATATCCAACTGCCGCAATCGCTCCAGCCAGTCGGCGTAAACCTCTGCCGTCAAATTTTTGTGCGCAAACGCCGCCAAAAAACGGTCGATGCGCAGTGCCGGAAAACCCGGTATACGCGCGGTGCCTGCATCCGCCACCCCGTAGTCCTGGATAATTTGATCCATCTCATTAAAAAGACTTGAGCAGTTGCCTGCGGCCATTATCGCGTCGGGTTCTTGCGTTTGCCAAGTGGCACAGCCTTGCAGAACTAAAGCCATTGTCACGGCCAGCGACAATTCGGTTTTAAGCCTATGCCAAAAGTTCATAGGTATTCCGAATTTTAATCGGGACTGACTTATTCCTTAACCGCTTCGACAGGAATGGTTATTGTGACTTCATCCCCTACGTTCGGCGCGTATTTACCCATATTGAAATCGGTACGCTTGATCACTGCAGTGGCATTGGCGCCGCATGCATCTTTTTTAAGCATGGGGTGCGGCATGCATTGGAACGAAGTTACCGTTAATGTCAGGGGTTTGCTGATGCCTTTCAGCGTCAATGTACCGTCGACAGCCACCACGTTTTCGCCTGCAAACTTTAGTTTATTGGCGCTAAAGGTCATGGTCGGATGCTTGCTGGTGTCCAGAAAATCTTCATTTTGAATATGGTCGTTGAACAGTGCATTGCCGGTATTTACCGAGGTGGTATCCACTATTACGTCAATGGTTCCGGTTTTCGCTTGCCGATCCAGAACGATTTTGCCGGCGGTTTTGTCGAAACGACTTAATTGGTTAGAGTAGCCAAAGTGGCTGTAAGAAAAGCGCGGCAAGGTATGCGCGCCATCGATAAGGTAAGTTTCTGGGACTGCCAGCGCAGCGCTGGAAAACATGGCCGCAAATGCGAATAGCGTAATGTGTTTCATGGTTTGGCTCCTGCTTAGGTAGACAAAAATAAAGGGGTATTTTCCTGCAAAAGTGGCTTACACGGCTGTTAGCGGAGTTGCCGCGGTTTATCTGGAACATTGTAATTACCCAAGCGCCAAAACACCGATTTGTGCTTCAAGAATAGTGTATACGTAACTGACGCTATTCAAACGTCGGCAACGATTTTCCAACATCCAGACATCCCCAAGCAAACAAGCGCGTGACTGCCATATCGGCAGATTTGCCTTTTGATAACAAGTCAATTAGATTGACTACCGATAAATGTGTACCAAAGCCACTTAAAACCATGCGAGAAACGATGGAGAACGACGAAATTCAGGACGATTCCAAACTTTTGCACGTTGCAGTACTGTTACCTTGCTACAACGAAGGATTATCGATACGCGAGGTCGTTGAAAGCTTTCGCAAACAACTCCCGGCAGCAATAATCTACGTCTATGACAATCTTTCAACTGATAACACCGTCGAAGAGGCCCTGGCCGCTGGCGCCTTGGTGCGTGCAGAGCCTTGGCCGGGAAAAGGTAACGTGGTAAGGCGCATGTTTTCTGATATCGAAGCCGATGTCTATATCATGGCAGATGGCGATGGAACCTATGATGCCACTGCCGCGCCACAAATGCTGCAGTTATTGATAAATCAGCACCTTGACATGGTGGTGGGAACGCGACGCGACGTTTACAAAAACGCGCACCGCATGGGTCACGGCATTGGCAACCGGCTGTTTAACGGGATGTATCGCAGTTTATTCGGCCCCATGTTTAACGACATTTTTTCTGGGTATCGGGTTTTCTCGCGCCGTTTCGTGAAAAGTTTCCCTGCCATATCCAGTGGCTTTGAGATAGAAACTGAAATGTCTGTGCATGCCTGCCAACTGCGCATGCCTGTTGCGGAAATGGCAACCGACTATGGCGCTCGCCAGGAAGGTTCTGCCAGCAAGCTTAGGACGATCAGGGATTCGTACCGCATCATGCTGACTTTTTTAGTGTTATTTAAAGAAATCCGCCCGGCCCGATTTTTTGGCCTGCTGGCCTTTGGCTTATCGCTCAGCGCCGTCATTTTAGCCTTGCCACTGTTATTTACTTATCTGGAAACCGGCTTGGTACCCAGATTTCCGACGGCTATTCTGGCTACCGGTCTGGTATTAATGTCTGGCATTTTCATGGTCAGCGGCCTGATACTGGACAGCGTCGCCCGCGGTCGACTTGAGCAAAAACGCATGTGGTATATATCCAATACCACCCAATAAAAATAGTATTTTGGTAAATATGTTCGGGCGTTTCTTGCTGGTTGGCGGCTTGGGGTTTTGCATCGATGCCGGCATTACTTATCTGCTGATTCAACTGACAATCGCGCCCTGGATTGCGCGTATTCCAGCGATACTGCTGGCGATGACCTTCACGTGGCTGGTCAATCGGTATTTTACTTACAAGGTCGATAAACCGCACTCAACCCATGAAGCATTGCGCTATGCACTGGTGGCCAGTGCGATGGCCGCCATCAATTATTTAATTTACTGCGTTCTGATACGCTATGGAATTGAGCCATTAGTAGCGGTGACTTTAGCCACAGTTTGTCAGACTGTGATTAGCTTTCACGCTTATCGCTATTTCGTGTTTAGCGAACAACCTATAAACATAACAAAGCCTGCTACACCCAAGGCCAAATCTGTGAAGCTCAAGACTGGAAAGCAAAACTTTTCAGCCACGACTCGCGCTGTTTTAATAGGCCTTGGCGTTTTTTTTGCGCTGTCGCTACTGGCGGCACTATTTTTAAACCTGCCAGAGTTAACGACTAGCCGATTAATTTTAAAGCTTAGTACGTTATACGACGGTTTTTTTCGGCAATAACAAACCGGCCAGAGCGGGAGATTGATCAACGGGTAGCTGCTGATTGGTATTAAGCGCTTAGCAACAATGTTTTGATCTGGCGAGGCTTAAATGCGACAAATTGTCTCACTGGACGATTAGACAATGTATTTGGGCCGGGAAATTCAATAATATATATCCCAACACAGAAGATGTGTTCAGCTTCCTTCTCTAATCCGGCTTAACGCCGGATTTTTTTTGCCTGTCGGAAGCACTGGGATAATTAAATCTTGCTCTCAGCACTGTTGACCCACCAGCATTATTTTTAATATGCAGAAAATCTGGCAAATTCAATAAATAATTCGCATGAAATTATCAAGCTGCCAAATATATAGCAGTTTCGCGGACTAAAACCCGTTAAATAAAAGGTGTTGAAACTGAAACAAATGGAGAGCGATTATGCCAACAAAAAAAATGAAAGTAACAAGCAGTATGGACGACCATTGCAGCCACCAGTCATTTATCAAAGAATTTAAATTAGGCGCGCCAACCGGCAACTATGTTTGCGCCCTATGCGGTCAACATCTCTCGGCAATATTAAGACTAAGCAATAAATAATAAAGGTATATCAATCGCTTAAAATCAAAGTCTTGTAGTCCTTAATAAGCGTCAGCGTTTCTTGTCAGAAACGCCTATCGGCTTATTCTGGCCTACGACTGGATTGCACTGTACGTGAGAATCACAAATTTATTGCACTTCCCGCAATAGCTTTAGATGCGAATTTATTCGCACGACAAGGTATTTAGGTCGAATAAATTCGACCCTACAGTAGGCAAACTGCTCAACTTAACCGGGCTTGCGCAGAGTAATGAGATTTACAGGACAGCAAAGCCGTCAATGTGTTCACGCGGTATTTGCACACCGATGAGTTTTTCCACCAGTCGCAAGGCTTGATATTCGTCTTGAGATACCAGTGAAACGGCTTGACCGTTCTGTCCGGCGCGTCCGGTTCTGCCGATTCTGTGTACGTAATCACTGGAAGACCGCGGCAGTTCAAAATTAACCACATGCGGCAGTTGCGCAATATCGATACCACGCGCCGCGACATCGGTAGCGACTAACACGCGGATTTCGCCAGCTTTAAAACCCGCCAAAGCACTGGTTCTGGCGCCCTGGCTTTTATTGCCATGAATGGCTGCGGCTTTAATTTGCGCGGCGTTGAGTTTTTCGGTGAGTTTATTGGCGCCATGTTTGGTGCTGGTAAACACCAACACTTGCTGCCAGTCTTTGGTTTTTACCAAATGCGTCAGCAAGGCAGTTTTAGCGGTTTTATTTACCGTGTATACCAGTTGATCGATCGTATCGGCGGCAGCATTTTCAACTGCCACTTCGATTTTTATCGGATTAACCAGCAAGTCGTGAGTAAGCTTGCGGATGTCCGCTGAAAACGTCGCAGAAAACAGCAGGTTTTGGCGTTTTTTAGGCAATAAAGCCAGGATTTTACGGATGTCTTTGATAAAACCCATATCCAGCATGCGGTCGGCTTCATCCAAAACCAAAATTTCAACTTTGCTCAAATTGACAGCATTTTGGCTGACCAAATCCAATAAGCGCCCTGGGGTGGCGGTTAAAATATCCACACCGCCGCGCAAGCGCATCATTTGCGGATTGATTTTGACGCCGCCAAAAACCACTTCGGATTTTAAGCGAGGTTCTTGATGCGCACCGTATTTAACGACGGACTCGGCTACTTGAGCGGCCAGTTCGCGGGTTGGCGTTAAAATCAGCGCGCGTACCGGGCGATTACGACCATAATTGGTTTGCGCCAAACGTTGCAAAATCGGCAAGGTAAAGCCGGCGGTTTTACCGGTGCCGGTTTGGGCAGCGGCTAATAGATCATGTCCGGTTAACACGGCGGGTATGGCCTTAACCTGAATCGGTGTCGGGGTGGTGTAGCCGGAATCGGTAATAGCTTTTAATAATGACTCGGATAATCCGAGATTGGAAAATGGCATTAATGGTCTCGATGGGGAACAAAGGTGGAATAGAGGTCTGATCGTTAAAACAATCTTGGCTTCCGTTCAATATGATAGGTGATTACATACTGTAATAAGCTTTCTACTTTCAGTCTATCACGGTAACTTGCTATTACATAAGGAAAAATCAGCATATCACCCTCAAAATGAGTTTTTCCAGGTTTTTCTGAAAACTGCTTAGCCAGGATTTATATGTTTCAATTATTGTATATAAGTAACGCGACCCAACCATTGAACGATACCGATCTCGTAGCCTTGCTGAAACAGGCACGAAAAAAGAATGCCGGCCTTAACGTGACAGGTATGCTGCTCTATAAAGATGCCAAATTTATGCAAATTTTAGAAGGCGATGAAACCGCTGTGCGTAAATTGTTTGCCGAAATAAGCGATGATCCGCGTCATCAGAATATTACGGTGATTTTTCAAAAACGCTGCCCTACCGCTGTATTTACCGACTGGTCGATGGGATTCATCAACCTGGATGATGAATGGGCAAAAAGTATTCCGGGCTATACCTCGTTTTTAGAAACACCGCTGGACTCAGCCCACTTTGTCGATGATCCCAGCTTAACCATGCAGTTTTTATATATTTTTAAATTTGCCAAACTATAAGCCCGTAACCCTTTTTCAAAATTAGGATCTTGTCTATGTCTAAATTGTTTGCACCTGCCATGTGGTTAATGGATCGGTTACGCTTTCCGGGTAAATTTATGTTACTGCTGATGATTGTGTTAGTTCCGCTGCTGACTATGGCCGGCATGTTGGTTAATCAGTTTCATGAACAAGCCGATTTACTGGAAAGCGAACATAAAGGCTTACTTTACGTCAAAGCCTTGCGCGCGCCGTTGGAACACATCCAACAACACCGTGGCATGACCAGCGCGTATAAAAACGGCGCAACGCAATTTAAAGAGCGCATTTTAAGCAAACGTCAGGAAATTGATGGCTATATCAATGAGTTGACTAAAATAGATGCTCAATTAACAACCGATTTGCAGACGCAAGGCATGGTTGGGCAGTTGGTCGCCCAATGGGAATCCATCAAAGCCCATGCCTTTGAACAAGATTGGCCAACCACGCTAAAAGCTCACAACGCATTAATAGCGGACATTCTCAGTCTGTTCAACCACGTCAACAACACCTCAGGCATCGTGCTCGATTCCAAACTGGATAGCTCGCACCTGGGTATCGCGATTACCGAAGTATTACCGAAAATGACCGAATACATGGGACAAACTCGGGCCACGGCATCCGGCATCGCCGCCAGCGGCAGTTTAAACCCGCAAACTTTGGCAAAATTATTGACCTTGATCAGTAATGTAGAAACCTACGCCGATCATTTTGACAAAAGCTTTAAAGTTGCCACCCGGGACAATGCCAACGCCGCTAACGCTCTAAATACAGACAACGACGCTTACAAACAATCATTACAAGCCATGCTGGAGTTGCTAAAAACCCAAATCCTCAACAGCAACCCCATGACAGTCAGCAGCGAAACGGTATTTGACACGTCCACAAACGCCATCACGGCCAGTTTTACACTGTATGCCAAGATGTTAGAACAACTGGATCAATTGCTTTCAAGTCGTAGCCAGGCGGCTGATCAGTATTTATTTATCACCTTGGGCTGTTCAATTTTCGTCATCTTAGCGGTGATATATCTGTTGGTAGGCTTGTCCTTATCGATCCATCGTAGCGTCAACGCCATCAATACCGGTACCAAAAGACTGGCGGCCAACGATTTCACGGTGCAAGTTGACATCATCAGCCAGGACGAATTGCGCGAGGTAGCGGACAACTTTAACGCCATGACCCAAACCCTGTCGTCAGCCATCAGGCAAGTCATCAGTACCAGCGCCGACATACAAAGCTCTGCCGGCGAAGTGTATGAAGTGGCCTTTAAAAGTCATAAAGCCGTCGAACGGCAAAGACAAGAAACCACCTCCGTAGCCAGCGCCATTACCGAAATGAGCGCGTCGATTCAGGAAGTCGCCAGAACGACTCAGCATGCAGCCGATGCAACCAATAATGCCGACACTCAGGCCAATCAAAGTAAAGTCGTGGTCGCCACCGCCACCTTATCGATTGGTCAATTAGCTGAAGAAATAGAACAAGCAGCAAATGTAATTCAGCGTCTGGAAGCCGACAGCCAGTCTATCGGCTCTGTACTGGATGCCATTAAAAGCATCGCCGATCAAACCAATCTGCTGGCATTAAATGCCGCCATCGAGGCGGCGCGGGCGGGTGATCAAGGCCGAGGTTTTGCCGTGGTGTCCGATGAAGTACGCACCCTAGCTGGCCGCACCCAGGAATCGACCACGGTCATAGAAAGCATGATAACCAAATTGCAAAGCGAATCCCGCGACGCCGTAAAGGTGATGCAGCGCAGTTGCCAGCAGGCAAACCAAGGCGTGGAACATGCGCAGGAAACCATGCGGATGCTGGAAGCGATTATGCAATCTGTGACCACGATTAATGCCATGAACTTGCAAATCGCCAGCGCTGCCGAACAGCAAACAGCAGTGACCGAGGAAATTAACCGCAATATCATCCATATCAGCGAAATATCCCAACAAACATCGGCAGGCTCCGAGCAAACCACCAACGCCGCCAACCATCTGCATCAATTGGCGAACAACCTGCAAACCTTGCTCAATCAATTCAGGATCCGCTGATTTGTGCAGCGGAATTTGCCAACTTGCATTAAGATGCCGACCGATTTGTT
Organism: uncultured Pseudomonadota bacterium; assembly: GCA_903858105.1. Taxonomy (GTDB): domain Bacteria; phylum Pseudomonadota; class Gammaproteobacteria; order Methylococcales; family Methylomonadaceae; genus Methylomonas. Next base: position 19,298 of record CAIOHN010000216.1, read on the forward strand.
TATAGAGAATAAAAATGAAAAAAACTGCTGCCATTTTAAGCAAAGGGCACACGCTGTATGAGGATGACTCCTACCTGTTGTTGTGGACCAAGTTTCTGGGCCTGAACCTGCTGGCACTGACTTCGTATTATGTGTATATCAAACAAAAACAGAGTTTGATCAAGCTGAATGGCAAAGAAAAATCCTATCTGATGTTAGTCTGTCATAAGTTGACTGACGCACACGGCCTTAGCCCAAAATCGGTGTTAAATGACACCCGCCTGTTTAAAGATTTCTCGCGGGTTATCGCTGAAAGAGGCGAAAAATCCTGGCAGAATTTCTTTGCTGAAAGCGCTGAAGACAAAGCAAAATCTTACGCGTTGCGGGTTTCTCGGAAAGACAAAAAATGATTTTACAGTCTGGCAGTAATCTGAAAACACAATCTGTGCGAATAAATTCGCACCTACAGTGCTTAAGGTAGGCTGCGCTCTACCTAATCTACATTCGGCATTACGCTTGCTGTCAAAAAAACAAATTTTCCCGCGCGTTATCCAAAATCGCCGTCACCGCCGGATGCTTTAATTTTCTGCGCATGGTAATGGCGTAGAAGCGTTCGTGCACTGTGTCTATGCGGCCGATGGCTTCTACCGCATACTGTCGTTGAACCTCCGCTTCTATTGAGGTCGGCGCCACGAATAAACCTGTACCGCCGCTACCAAAAGTTTTTATCAGCGCGCTATCTTCAATTTCTGCGCGAATACTCGGACTAATGCCTTCACTATCAAACCATTGATCTAGCGAACGCCGCAATGCCGTATTGCTGGTAGGTAACAGAAACGGCGCGCCCGTCAGTGAACGCGGAAAATCTGGCCGGTAAACGCTCGCCAGTCTTGTCGTGCCAAATACGGTGATACTGCTTTCCCCCAGCAAATGGGTAAAGGCTTTGGTACCGCCGGATGGCGTCAGCGGGGAATCAGACAACACCAGGTCGACGCTATGCAGTGACATTTCGGCTAACAGCCTATCAGCTTTGTCTTCGTAACAAAGAACCTGGACGCCTTCTGGAATATTGAATGCAGGCTCTATTAGCCGATAAACCGCCAGTTTTGGCAAGGCATCTGAAATACCGACTACCAGCCTTAAGCCTGCGCCGGTTGGTCGGCCTTTCAAGGTGTTGTTTAGTTCTCGGCCTAAGGAAAATATCTCTTCGGCATAGTGAAACACCACTCTGCCCGTATCGGTCAGCACTAATTTGCGTCCACTTTTATGGAACAGTTTTTTGCCTATCGCTTGCTCAAAAACTGCTAATTGCCCACTGATAGTCGGTTGCGCCAGATGCAGCTTTTCGCAAGCGCGGGTAATACTTTCTTCACGCGCCACATTCCAGAAATAGTATAAGTGCTGATAATTAAGGCGTTCCATGCGGGCTCTATGTAGCGTAATGTTCGTTGATTCTATGTCATTTGTTATGTTTGAGAAGCTCTAAAAAGCCCCGTCCTCTGGGAGCAGGTACCCGCTAGGGCTTTTAACTTATCAACAGCATCATCATGCTAAAAATACCCACGAATTGCAGCAACATCAACTCCACTTTTCGACGGCTAGACAAGCTTAGCCAGCTATCGAGCAAGTCGGTGCGCACTTGGATATAGCCTTGAATCACCCAAGTTTTGACACTGGCAACCAGAAGCGGGATGCGCCGAATCACGGCAATCACCGTGACAACTCCAAGCGCAAAACTTGTATAAAACACGATCATTTGCGCCTGAAATTTACTGAAGCCAAAACGATGTACCAGTAATTCCTCGATCACAAACGCGATGCTCTCGTATAGCGTATGCGCCACCACAGCAATAAGATGCAAAAAGTCTTCCGGCATCAACAGCATGCCGCTAACGATGATAATCCACAGCAAGCGCTTGATGCCAACGCTTTGCTTAACCCGTTTAAACTGTTTAATCACGACGCCCTCCCTCCCCTATGGCTAACGGTGCCGCCAAACTTGCCTGGTAATCTGCATGCGCCTTGAACAAGCTACTCGCTGCTTCCGCAGCTTGTAGCGTGGCATCGCCGCTGGCAATTTCGCGCAGATTGACAAATAACAAGGTGGTTTCTCCCAACTCGAAGCGGGTTCTTTCACCATCTTCCAACTGCCTGGCGGCCTGACGTTGCTGTTGACTAAGCGTGACACGCTGCCTGGCGGCATTTAGTGCCGACAATACATCTTTGACTTCCGCCTCGACTCTATCTTCGGTGCCTTTGCGCTCCCATTTCAAACGCTGCAGATTGGCCGATGCCACCTGCGCCCTGCCACCCGCAACCCGCTGTTGCAAGGGAATATCGACATTCAGCCCCAGATATAACTCGTCGCGATTGAGCTTATCCTTGCTAAAACCAATGTCCTTGGCACCCATCACCTGAAAATCCAACGCCGGATTTTGTTGATTTTGTTGCAATACCAGCTCGGTTTCAGTCTGTTGGCCCTGCAACGCTAGCCGCTTCAGCTCCGGTCTTTGCGCCAGCGCGGCGGCAATTGCTTCATCAAAGTTCAACTGAATCTTCGGCTCCTGACCAGGAAAGTCGTTTGGTAGCAATTCAGCCGTTGGCATCTGTGGCTGGCCTTCGGCATCGCGCCAATACAAGGACAACTGAATGGCGCTTTGTTCCAGCAACCGCTGCGCAGCAACCCGCCGCTCGCGCCGTTCGATAATCGCCCGTTGATTGTCCAGCGCTTCAAACTCTGGAATATCCCCGGCAGCGACCCGTTGCAGAATGCCATCGTTACGCTGTTCGGCGACTTGCAGCAATTGCTCGACAGTGCGCAAACGCACACCGGCCAGCACCCAATCCCAGTAACGATGACTCGCCTGACGCCGCACTTCCAATAAGGCTTGGTCGAATTCGTGATTGGCGATCAATTTGCCCAGCTCGGCTTGTTGCAAGCTGGCGCGTCGCCGGTCTATGTCACGATTACGCCACAGCGGTATGTTGACGCCGATTCTCGCCTCGCCAGCGTTGGCAGTCAGGCTTTTGCCCTCGTATACCGGATAATCGCCGGTACCGCGCCGCCAGCCACCAAAGAAGGTAGCGCCTAAGAAGCTGGTCGGTTGCTCGACGACGACATCATAATTATTGTTTTCGTACAAACCGGCGACCGACCAACGGTTCTGTGACTTCAGCAGCGTATCGAAACCACCCTGAGCGGTCTGCAATTCACCCTCAGAGACCTGTTTGCGCTGCTCTGCTGACAGCAAACCCGGAAATGCCCGTAATGCCGCATCAAGCACTTCGTCTAGGGCCAAGGCCCGGACCGGAAGCGTGGATTCGGCACTAACTATGCCAGACAAAAGTGTCAGTATTAGCACCATGACCTTGTTCATAAAGCCTTCTTGTCGTCGCTATCGGCTTTTTTGCCATCGTCTTTGCCACCATCTTTTAGGGCCGGTTCCGGTAACACCAGCGGAGGAAAGCCGTTGAAGATTCGCCACATTTCGTAACCCAAGCTCACCCGGCCCAGCAATATCCAGCCATTGACACGTACCCCTTGGCGTAGAAAACGGCTATCCGGCCAACTGATGTCATCGGGGTCTGGGCTGACCAGGATACGGAAATGGCCCTTGCCATCATCGGTGGCATCGATCAACACCACCTGCCCGCCAAACGAACCGACCGAAAACTCCGGCCAGCCGCCGAACTGTACGGCCGGATAACCTTCAAATTGCAAACGCACATGACTATCGGTGACGATTAACGGCAAATCGTTACCATCCACCCACAGTTCGACCGCGCGCTGTTCAGCATCCGGCACCAGGATTGCCAGGGCCTGCCCGGCTTTGACTTGTTCCGCATTCGGATTAGCCAGTAAGCGCAGGATTGTTCCATCGCGCGGCGCGGCGATGGTTTGGGTTTGCTGGCGGGCGATGCGGGTTTCCAACTTTAATAGATCGGCGCGCACATAGTTTTGATCCTCGATAGTTTTATTCAATTCCGCGCGGGTTTTTTCTACGCCAGCAGAGCTATCGGCAACCAGTTTTTGCCAGTCGGCATTTAAAGCGTTTACTTCGCTTTTGGCGGCTGTCAAAGTGGCTTGCGCGCGTTCATTGTCGGCGCTACGTTGCGCCATATCCAATTCCGCTAATTCCAGCGTGCGGCGCGAGGCCAAACCCTTTTGCTGCAATTGTTGTTGCCGGGTCAAGTTTAGCGCCGCGGTTTGCCTGGCGGCACGGGTTCCATCCAGCGCTTGTCCGGCGGCTTTTTGCCGTTGCTTGCCCATTTCCAGACGCGACTCTGCTGCTGTCAACGCTTGTGGCCGGGCTTGCTCTGCCATGCGTAATTGCTCGCGGAAAGTGTCCACCCGATTTTCGACGGCCTTTTGCCGGTCGAGCAAGGCCTGCCGTTCATTGTCCAGTCGCTGCAACAATAATGGGTCGTTATCCAGTAACTCGGCGATGACTTCGCCTTGCTTGACCTGACTACCCTCCTTAACCAGCCAGCGAGCGATGCGACCTTCCACCGGCGCGCCTATCATTTGCTGGCGGTCGCCGGGGATATAAGCGACGACTCGCCCAAAACCTTGCACGTTTTGTTGCCAGGGCGTCAAGGCCAAAAACACCAGCAGCAGCAAAAACAAGACCAGCAGTGATCGCGCAATGCGAGCGGCAATCGGGTCAGTTTCGGCACCTGTAAGCGCATTGCCTGAGTTTAAGCCAGGTTCAATATTCATTGTTGTACTCCAATGTCTGCCGCAACGTCCTCCAATTGGCCATACCGAATCCGGGCATGGCGTTTAAAGCGGCTGATCACGCCTGGATCGTGACTAATCACGATTAAAGTCCAAGGCGCGTCGGCGGCTAACAAGACCGCCAAAATCAGCTCCAGCCAACGTGGGTCTATACGATCCAATGCTTTATCGATCATTAATAACCGTGGCTTTGCGGCAATAGCGCGCGCTAAAGTCAGACGTAATTGCTGATCGGCGATTAATGGCTCGCCATGCGCGCATAGTGGGGTATTCAAGCCCTCGGGTAAGGCCGAGATCACATCGAGCAAACCCACTTGATCAAGCACTGCCCGAATCTGATTGAGTGTTAAGTCTCGACCAACGCTGACATTATCGGCAATGGAAACATTAAGCACTTCGGCATGACGCACCAGGCTGATGCTGTCACGCAGCGCCCCCAGGCTCAAATCGCGCAGGTCGCATTGATCCAGGGCGATGCGACCACTGCTGATATGGCGCATACCAAACAACACATCCAGCAAGGTGCCACGCTCAGCACCTTCGCTGATCACCAGGTTGTCGCCCGGTGCCAGATGCAAAGTAAAGTCTTTTATGGTGTCGGTTTGCGCACCACTTGCGACCGTCAATTGCTGAATGTCGATTTGGTAGGCCTGTTCGCTGTGAGTGGCCGAACCACCCGCATCGGTTTCTTGCGGCAGATCCAGCAGATAACCGATCTTATCGACACTGGCCACCAACTCGTAAAAGTTATCCAGCGTTTTGCCCAGACGGGTCAAACCATAGATCATGGCGTTGACCACCAACTCGGCGGCGATCAATTGCCCCAGGCTCAATTGCCGCTCTATGACCATCCAGCCCCCCATCGCCAGTAAGCTGGTATTGGCCAGCGTATGCAGGATCAGCGCCCCCATATTTTGTCGAGACAGAATGCGAAAATGATTAATACATGCCTGTAGATAATCCTCAGCGATGCGCTGCGTCTGCGCATTGATAAAGTCTTCGCCCTGGCGGCTTTTAGCTAATAAAGGGTTGGCGGCAATGCTTTCCAACCAGGCGGCAGCGCTGTATTTGGCTCGGGATTGCTCGATGGCAGTCGGAATACCCTGCTTGCCCATGACAAACAAAATCAGATACAAGGCGGCAATCAAGAACAAATCAAAAGCCAGCAGCATGGGGTGATAAAACGCCAACAGTAGCATGCCGATCAGGGTTTGCAGGACATAGCCCAAGGTTTCCAGCAACAATGCTG
>CAIOHN010000217.1 GCA_903858105.1 uncultured Pseudomonadota bacterium
CTTTACCGCTAGGTTTGCCGCTGGTGCTTGGAGTTGCATGCGGGCTGATACTGGGTTCGCCGCTGGGGAACACCTCAACTTTGGTGGTTCTGTTTTCGGCGCTTTTATTGGCGTCGTTAGCCAGTTCTGGAATCAATAAGCCGTCTTCTTGCGTAGGGTTACGCTCGGCAATTGGCAGTTTTTGATGCAGTTGCGGGCCGATAAATTCACAGCCGGTCATGGACAACGCCAACGCCAACATAGGAGGAATGTTGATTTTTTTAGTTCTCATTGATTGTTCTCAGGATTTTCATCAGGTGCTGGTTCAACAGGTTTGGCTACGGCATTGGGCCTTGGCGCTCTGGGCGGCGCTGTGGGTTTGCCGGGTGCTTGTGCGCGCGGTTTTCTAAGGATTACTGATTTTTCCTGGCCGGCTTGCTGCAATACGACGTGGTCGGATTGGATTTTTTTCAGCTGCCAACCGGAAATAGATTGATCCTCGGTGATTTTTAAAAACTTTTTGGCCTCGTTGCGTTTGCTAAACAACGCAGTCGGTCGCTCACCTTTGTTGTAAACGCCGATTAAAGCCCAATCGTCGATTTGTCCCGCGTCCTGGGTTTGGGCGGTTTCGGTCGGACTGGTTTCGACAAGCGGGCGTCTGCCTTCTATAAACACCGGTCTATCGACGATTTCAGTGTAGCTTTCGGCGGAGCTTTTGCTGTCTTTGATGCTGGGTAAATCTTCTGCAGCAGAATCAGATTGGGCGTGAGGTGTCAGGATGCTCTGTAATTGTTCGGCGGTAAATCGGCTATAACTCCATTCGGCGACCAAGCTTAGCGTTAGCAAGCTACCGGCCAATAGCTGTAATTTGATCAGTTTTTGATTCATGATGATTTTGCCCGCATAAAACTAACCACTTCAAAGCTGACGTTGAGTTGCGAACTGCTGTCCATCTTGTTGGTAGTGCGGTTACGTACGCCACGCAACGGTGAAATATCCAACTGATCGACCAGTAACAAGGGCATATTGGTATCCAGGCTATGCAATACCGTGCGCAGGGTTTCGATGCTGCCGCTCATGCGCACTTTTACCGAAATCCGCACAAAATCGTTTTCGGCTTTGCCCGGTAAGCCTTGGGTGCTGGTCAACTGACCACCGGCTTCGGTGACGGCAGTTTTGATGATATTTTGCAGTTCAGCGGACGCCAACGCTTCCGTATCGCTAACGCTCAGATAGCTTTGTTGTTGATATTGCTGACTTAAGGATGCCAGGTTTTGGGCAACGCTGTCTTTACGCGCTGCTATGGTTTGCTGACGTTGCAAGCGAAACAGCAAATCGTCTTTTTGCTCGCGATACTCCAGCCAGTTTGTGGCTAATGGTGTTACTACCAGCAATACAAAGCTTGTGACGACTAATAGCAGTAAGCCAACCGCCAGCCAGCGTTGATAGCGAGGGTCATTCATTTGGTGTATCTCCCGTAGCCTCAGGTGCAGCGTCGCTAATGTCGGGCTCTTCATTGCTTACTTCTGCGGCGGGTGGTGGCGCGCTGACATCCATGCTGATTTGAAAGCGTTCGCGTCCGGTGGCTTTATCTTGAGTAAGAGGCGAGACGAAACTGACATTATTGAAAAACTCAGAGCCTTCCAGCAAGCCGATTAGCGATGACGCCGACGCCGATTGCCCCTGAATTTGTAAACGGTTTTCTGCAAATTGAAAATGCGTCAGCCAGGTGTCGTCTTTTAACATGCTGCTGAGTTCGTTCAAGACGGCTACCAGCGAAGGCGACTGGGTTTTAATGTCGATTAAACGCTGGGTTTGTTGGCGTAAGGCATCGATTTCATGCTGTTGTTCTTCGATGACGCGGGTGTCTTTTTCCAGGGTTTTTATCTGGTTTTTTAGCATATCAACCACTTGGCCTTCCTGCCAAACCGGCCAAATCAATACCGCCAATAGCAGCAGCAAAATCAAGCCATTCAGCAGCCAGTGCAGGGCTTGGGCCAGCGTATTGGCTTGTGGCCGAAAGCGTTCGGGGAGCAGATTGTAGTTGGGTACCGTTGCCGAACCTGTCGTGCAGGCGTGCCGATAATCCACGCGAACCGGCTGTATGCGCAAGGCTTGTAATTTGGCCAATTGCTCGTCCAACACAGTTTTGGGGGTAAACACTAATAGCACTTTAAGTTGACCGTGTTCGGTTTTGCCCAGTGGTACTGCGGCAAAATAGACTTGATCGGCCTTGAATGGCGTGTAGCGATCCAGCTCAAAACCTACCACTTGTTGTAGATTTTCCTGAGCGGCCGCTGGCAGATAGACGATCTTTGTAAGTGCTTGATTATCGTTCAACCGCAATAAACACTCGGTTTTTTCAAAGTCCGGGTTTTGGGCTTTTAGTTGTTGATAACTGTCCTGGTTATTGCCGTCGATACGCCAGCTCTGTGGCCGGTCAGTTGCGACCTGGCTGTCAAAATTGACATCAAAATCTGCACCTGCTGCACTAAACACCAGTATCCCGGCCTGATCACTAAGCAAATTTTTCAGGCGCTGTGGCACCAGGAACGCCAGTTCCGCGCCCCACCAGTGGAAAAAGTGTTTCAAATCCAGATCAATGGTCGTTTGTAAATTCATCGTGAACGTTAATCAATTGTGATTCCTGGGCCGGGTCGAATAAGGACAATACTTGCCGACCTTGTGTCCAATCCAAGACTTGATAGGGTGCTTGGTTTGGATCTAGGTTTTGGATTTTTACTACCGCTTCAATCGAGGCAGTTGCCTGGTCTGCTAACAGCGTTTGTACCAATATAGTATAGGTTTGTTCTTGATCTATCGGCAGCGCATCTGTTTGGTCGTCGCCTGGATTTTGACCGGCATTTTTTTCAGCCAGACGGTTCTCCAAGTATACATCATGCACATTTTGTTCTTGGAGTTGCTTTCCGACTATCTGCAGCAATTCTGGTGCCGCCAGGCGCATATCTAACTGCGGCTGGCCAGAATAAATCGTTAACCAGGGCTGAATTCTTTCAAAGATCTCGGCGGTAAAGCCTTGCACCAACTGCAGCTCTTCCACCGATTGAAACGCCTGATTGCTGGGCTGATAGGCTAAACCGGCTTGTCGATATTGCTTTTTTTCGGCTCCCATGGGACGCGGCATATCATCTTCATCCCGCCAATCAACCAAGGCATCGAGTAATTGCTGTTGTTCTCGGCTGTCATCGCTTACCGAGCCAATCACCGCCTGTAACAAAGGCTCTTCGGCTGTGTTGATATCAACTTTGCCGGATTCCGAGAAAATTCTGACGCGGATTTCGCTATCGCTGCGCAGGATTTGGTACAGGCTACCATCCGCTTGCCAGCGTTGTCTCGGATTAGCATGTTGCAGCATGAATTCGGCGATATTCAAACCGGATTCCGCAAGGGCAAGTGCTTGTGCGTTGTTTTTTAAGGCCCCGGCCACGCTGCTTTCCCGACGCATGCTCAAGGCAAAACTGCCGGCCATCAAGCTAAGCAGGCTTAAAATCCAGATGACAATCACCAGCGCCAAGCCGGGTTGTCGTTTATTCATCGGTGGGTGCTGGTGCATGCTAGTTAGTTTCGGCGTTGGGCTCGGTTTGTTGGTCCACGCTTATCGTGCCATTGCCTTGGCCGGTAATTTTTAAGCTAAAAATCATGTCGGGCCAGAAGCTGCCATCCTCCAGGCCAATGCTGATTTTAACCAGTTTGGGTAAGGTGCTGGCTTCCTGCCATTGCTCTTGCCAACCGCTACCTGGCTCGCCGTTTACCTCTGTGGTGCCGAAATAACTTATTCTGAAATGTTTCAGGTCTTCCAAAAGTACTGTTGGCTCGTCTGCAGCAGCGTCCGCATCGGTTTGCCGGTAGGGTGTCAGTGCTACTTTAAGTATGCTGGCGTTTTGCGGGTCCAGGCCAACGTTAAAAATCTGCAAGCCTTTACGCGCCGAGGCCGCTGGCAAGGCGGAGACAAAGGCTATGCCTTGCGGTAAACCTTGAAAAGCCAGCTTGGGTGGCTCTTGCTGATTGGCTTGTTGCGCGTTTGTTAGTGTCGGTAGTGGTCTGGCGTTGGTTAAATGCCGTTTAAAAAACTGATAAACCACCGCTTTTTTATTCACTTCACTGACTTTGGCCTCGCCACTATTCCAGCTATCGGCAGCGATGCGCAAACTGGCGAACAGCAACACCACCATGATGCCCAACAGGCTAACGGCGATCAGCATTTCGATCAGGGTAAAGCCTTTTTCAGTCGAACGATTCAGCACTATCCCTGGCCTTGTTGCAGTTTTAAGGTATTTAATTCCACTGTGCGTGGTTGATCTTCGTCGCCCCAACTGACGCTGACCTGAACCGACATTAGCTCTGGTGTGGCGGTTTGCTGCGCGGCATCAAGGTCTCTCAGGCTAGGCCGCGCCGATCTAGATGTCGGCGAACTTACGCTGATTTGCCAGTGGTATTTGTCGCCTTCGGTGCCGTGGGCTTGTCCGGCTTCCAATGGGGCTTCCACGCCGGTGCGGGCCATCAGCGACTCGGCCATTTGCACCGCTATAGTATATTCTTCGGAAATGACCGCATTGTTAACGCCGGTACCAAAGATACGCAGCAAGATAGTTAAGGCAATCGCCATAATCGAAAAGGCGACCAATATCTCCAGTAGCGAAAACCCTTTATGCAGCCGCATCGGAAATACTCACTGCGCCGGTGATCCAATTGACATCGATACGCCTGAGCAGATTGCCCCATTCCAGCGTAATACGACCACCGGTTGAGGAGCCGTCGCCGAAGAAGCGGATCTGGCCTTGTTGGTCTTTGGAAAACTCTTCTTCAGCAACGACCAAAGACACATCGATGTCTTCGGCAAAGGCATAAACCTTGTCGCGGTTGCTGATTGAATAACTATTGTCTTTCAAATCAAGTGCCACGCTGATGGGTTTTTGGGTCATTAAAGCCTGGCCATGTGCGTAACGCAACGCCGAGGCAATATCTCTGGCGACGGCGTGTAGCTTGGTGCTGCGATTACCGGAGCCGAAGTTATTGCCCAGCACGGCAAAGGCCAGCACGCTGATCAGCAAGACGATGATCAGTTCGATCAAAGTGAAGCCTTTGGCGCGTACTGGTAAGGACTCGAGCATCTGCGTCCTGGATTTAAAAGCGGCCAGCACGGTCATTTATTCCCAGCTATTAATATCCTGATCTTCACCTTCGCCGCCTTCTTTTTCATCGGCGCCCAAGCTAAATAAATCAAACTTGCCGTGTTGGCCGGGGAAGACGTAGTGGTAGTCCTGGTTCCAGGGATCTTGCGGGATTTTGTCTTTGCGCAGATACGGGCCGTTCCAGCGTTTGGCATCCGCGGGCTTTTCGACTAAAGCAGAAAGACCTTGCTGCGCAGTGGGGTAGCGGCCTTCGTCAAGCTTGTACATATCCAGAGACGCGGCTAAATCCTCGATTTGCACTCTGGCAGCCTTGGTTTTTGAGGCACCCATATGCTTCATGACTTGTGGGCCGACGATCCCTGCCAGCATGGCGATAATACCCAGTACTACCAACAACTCCAGCAAGGTAAAACCGCCATGACGGTGTAAGTTGTGTTTCATGTTAATTGCTCCTTGTTTTTAAAATTTAGTCTAAAGTGCCGCTAGTCTAGGCTGCTAGGTCATTCACACTCAAGATTGCCAATAAAATCGAGACGATAATGCCGCCTATCATCAAACCCAACGAAATAATCAAAGCCGGTTCCAGCAGCGCCAACATCCGCTGGATAGTGGTTTTAAGTTGTTTGTCGTAAATGACGGCAATCCGCATCAGCATTTCTTCCAGGCGACCGGTTTCCTCGCCCATTTTAATCATTTGTACCGCCAGTTTGGGAAACAGGCTTTGCTGCGCCAAAGCTTCAGACATGGTGCGTCCCTGTTTTAGTTGGGTTTCGGCGTGTTCCAGTAAGTCGGCCAATACCGTATTGCCGACCGTTTCCCGGACAATGCCCAGCGATTTTAATATGGACACCCCATTACCCAATAAAGTGCCGAAGGTGCGGCTAAAATTGGCAATTTCCATAGTCAGGATGATTTCGCCGAACAATGGCATTTTCAAAAACCGAGCGTCCCAGGTTTTTTTACCGGCAGGATCTGATAGTTGCGACTTCATATATTGCACAATCGCTACGATACTAATCAGCAATATCCACCAGTAGTTTTGCAGAAACTCGGCCAAGCCGACCACGATTTGGGTGGGTACCGGCAAGGCTTTACCGGCGCTTTCAAACATTTCTTTAAACTGCGGTACCACAAAGGTCAGCATCACAAATAATGAGGCCATGGACATGACCAACAATACAGCCGGATAAATCAGCGCTGTGCTGACAGTGTCTTTAAGTTCTTGCGAGCGTTCCATGTATTCCGACAGGCGCAATAAAACCCCACCCAAATTGCCGCCCATTTCGCCAGCGCGAATCATGTTCAGAAAAAACTTGGAGAACACGCCGCTCTGGCTTTCCAGCGCATCGGCCAAGGCTTTACCGGCTTTGACCTTTTCCAGTACTTCGCCGACCAGTTTGTTCAATTTGATATTTTCTTCGGTTAGCTGCATCAAAATGGTCAAAGAGCGATCCAGCGGCAAGCCCGATTCCAGCAAGGTCGCCAACTCGCCGGTCAGCATGCCTATCTCTTTTTGCGACAACCTGACGCCAGCCGATTTTAATTTAAAGCCCAGAAAACTTTTGTCTTTGGCCAGTTCGATGCGGATCGGGATCAGGCCCTGGTTTTGTAATTCGAGTAACAAAGCGGGTTCGTCGGCGGCGCTGCGAACGCCTTCCTCGGCGATGCCCTGATTGTTGACGGCTTTGTAGGAGAATAATGGCATGGAATGTTTAAGGGGTGGCGATTAGCTGTATGTGCGATTGCTATAAATTTAGGTTTTATTAGGCGTAACTATGTTCTTAAGACAACATTTCCAACAGAGTGGCATGCCAAACCTGTATGTCGATTTCACCTAATTTGGCACCCAAACGTCGCTTATCAACGCTGCGAATTTGATCCAGCAGGATTTTTCCCGGTTTGTCGTTAAACACTAGCTCTGGTCGCGATCCCAAAGGCTGGCCTTTGCTGGTAAGCGGAGCGATGATGACGCGGGGTAATGCGACATTCATGTCGTCTGGCGATACTATCAGCCCCGGACGGATTTTTTTAATTTCTGTGCCGATAGTGGGGTCGAGGTTGACCCAGTATACTTCTCCACGTTTCACCAAACCCATTCGTCATCGCCTTCGTCGCAGGAGAGATCAGCCCAAACATCGTCATCGGCCTGCTCGGGTTTAAAGCCGCTAAACCAACCTGTACGAGGGGTTTTTAAGGCTTCGATAACCAGAGTTTTACCTTGTATGGTCAATTCCACCTCGTCACCCAGTTCACAAGCGGCGAGTAGGGCGGCAGGGATGATAACGCCTCTGGAATTACCCACTTTTCTGACATTGGCGCGCATACCCGGCTCCTGTTAACAAAAATAATAACAATGTTATAACTCTGGTGGCGGCTAAGCAAGTGCCAAGGCCAATGATTACGCCTCCGTCGTCACCCGCAATACCTCTTCCAGCGTTGTCGTGCCAAGCAAGGCCTTGCCAACGCCGTCTTCATACATGGTCTGCATGCCCTCTTGAATGGCTGTTTGTTGAATCACAAAGGCTTCTTCGTGTTTCATGATTTGTTTGCGAATGGTGTCGGTCATGGTTAAAAATTCGATAATCGCCAGTCGGCCTTTGTAGCCTATGCCATTACAGGCGGGGCAGCCGACCGGCTTGTGCAGGCGAATTTCGCCGGTGGGTTGCCATTGCCGGAGTTTCATTTCCTCGATCAAGGTGTCAGATGCCGGCTGTGATTGCTTGCAATGCGGACACAGACGCCTGACCAGACGTTGCGCCAAGATACCGTTGATGGTGGAACTGAGCAGATATTCTTCCAGGCCCATATCTTGCAGACGGGTGACACCGGCGGCGGCATCGTTGGTGTGTAATGTGGATAATACCAAGTGACCGGTTAAAGCCGATTGTACGGCGATTTTGGCGGTTTCCAAATCCCGCATCTCACCGATCATGATCACATCCGGGTCTTGCCGGACGATAGAGCGCAAGGCCGAGGCAAAGGTCAGGCCGATTTGCGGTTTGGCTTGAATCTGGTTGATGCCTTCCAGTTGATATTCCACCGGATCTTCTACGGTAATTATCTTGCGCTCAGAAGTGTTCAGTGTTTTTAACGCGGCGTACAGACTGGTTGATTTACCGCTACCGGTGGGGCCGGTGATCAATAAAATACCGTGCGGTTGCGCCAAAACTTCCATAAAGCGTTCGGCTTGCTTGCCGACGAAACCCAGGGTTGCAAAATCCAGCACCGCATTTTCTTTGTCCAGCAAGCGGATTACCACGCTTTCGCCATGCAGGGTAGGGATGGTCGATACCCGTAAATCCAGTTCCTTGCCGATCATTTGCAATTTGATGCGGCCATCTTGCGGCAAACGGCGCTCGGCAATATTTAGCTTAGCCATGATTTTAATCCGCGATAACACAGCAGCGGTTGATGCCACGGGCGGCGAGTCAATATCTTGCAGCACACCGTCGATACGTAGCCGGACTTTCAGGCTTTGCTCGAACGGCTCGATATGTACGTCGGAGGCGCGGCTTTCCACGGCTTTTTGCAGAATAAAATTCACCATCTTGATGATGGGCGCTTCGCTGGCCAAGTCTTTCAGATGCTCCAGATCTTCGCTGCCTTCTTCCTCGGTATTGAGGTTATCCATCAGCTTGTCCATTTGCGATTTGCCTTCGCCGTATTGCAGTTCCAGTGCCGCGTCTATCTCTGATAGTTGGCCTATGTGCAGTTTGATCGCTTGGCCGGTCGCCAGTTGCAAGGCTTTTAGAACGTAATCGTCTTCAGGATCCATGACTGCTACACTGATCTGAGCGTCGTCCGCGGCCAGACCTGCAACATGGTATTGTTTAAGAAAACGCTGGGACACGCTATCGGGTAGCGGCGATTGCGGCGGGTATTGTGCGGGAGTCACGCGTTCGATACCGCTGGCCTCGACAAAGCTGGTCGCGATGTCGCTGTCGGAGCATAATCCCAATTTGATGAGCAGTTGCGGCAAGGAATCGTCCAGCGCCGATTTTTGCATACGCCGCACTTTGCCCAGGTCGTTGTCGGATAACTTGCCCTTGGTTTTTAACAAGCCCAAAAAAGCGGTGTATTTTTCAGATTTTTCAGCGATTTCCATGTCCATCGATTTTGCCATTCAACGTGAAGAACTTGCAGTGCATTGTAGCTATATTATATGCAGTCTGGCGTCGATTTATTGCCGGATGATGAAGTTGCGTGGTAGAAAACTGATTGGCAGGTTTAAGTGGAGGGCTTATGCGAGGTTTTAGGGTGAGACAGGTTTTGCCGCTGTCATTAATTTTGCTTGGCGGCTGCAGCGCCGATTGGGCTCAACGCTTGGGCTATCACGCCGTGCAAAACGCCGGGCAAATGCAATGTCAAAAAGCCATGGCTAACGATTGCGAACGCCGACAAAGTTATGATGAGTATCAGCGCGAACGCCAGCAGGCCCAATAAACGGCTGCGTTTATATGGTATTTAGCAACGATAATTCAGCCGGATGCGGCAACATATAAAAGGATTTGTCGATAAAGGCGTCCGGTTCTCTGCGAAAATGGTGTCGCAGCAAGGTCAGCGGCACAATTAACGGTAACAAGCCTATCCGGTAGTTTTCGATGGTTTCAACCAACTCCTGTTTGTCGTCGCTATCCAGTTTGTGTTTTAAATAGCCTTGGATATGCTGCAACACATTGACGTGATTGCCGCGGGTGGCGACTATTTTCAGGCAAGCCATCAACGCACCGATGTAGGCAGTGGCTATAGGCTGAATATCGGCGTTGGTGACGCCGGCGATGATCTTGCCCAAAGCTCTGGCCTGGTTTTGTTCGTGGCTCATGGCGATTAATTTATGCTGGCTGTGAAAGGTGATCAAACCATGCGCGCTTAAACCTTGCTCGCAAAGCTGTTGCCAACGCTGCAAGACAAATACCCGCTGGATAAAGTTTTCGCGTAAACCAGGATCACCCAGGCGACCTTCTTCCTCAACTGGCAGGTTAGGAAAATTTTGTTCCAGATAGGCGGCAAAAATCCCGGTGCCTTGCCGTGCCGGAATCTCGTTTTTATAAATTTTGACCCGGGTCATGCCGCAGCTAGGCGAGTCTTTTTTTAAGATATAGCCGCACAAGCCACCCAGCCAATCGTGTTGCCGGGCGGAAGCTTCCTTTAACTGATCGGTGACATCCAGGCTATGATCTTTAACACCTACGCATCTAATCCCTTCCGGCATTTCCCGTAGTTGCACGCATGGGCGGGGGATGCCCAAACCGGCTTCCACTTCCGGGCAAAACGGCCTAAACTCAAAATACTGGCCCAGAGTACGCTCGATATAACTATTGTATTTATGGGCGCCGTCGTAGCGTACTTCGTGACCTAGCAGGCAGGCGCTAATGCCAACCGGAATTTTATTCATGCTTTATCCTGTGTTAGCGTTGCGGGTGTTTATCAAAAATCAGTTGATCGGTAGCAAAACCCAGGGTTTTAGCCTGGGCTATTAATTGTTGCTGTATGGCCGGTTCCAACTGCGGACTGCGCGCCAATATCCATAGATAATCGCGATCTGGGCCTGCGATCATCACGTATTGGTAGTGGGTTTTATCCAAAGCGATGATGTTGTAAGCGCCATAAAACGGCCCGAAGAACGATACCTTCAAACGACCAATGTTGGGTTGATCGATAAAATAGGCTTTGCCTTCAGCGACTTTGCGCTGGTTTTTATCTGCGTCGAAGCCGCTATTCAGCACTTTGACGCCGCCGTCATCGCGCAGGCTGTATTCGGCGCTGATGTCGCTAAGGCCGCGCTCGAAGCTATGATCCAGGCGGGCAATCTCGTACCAGGTGCCGAGATAACGGGATAAATCAAAGCCGTCGATTACCGTGACGCCAGACGGGATGCCGGTGCAACTGCACAGCAGGGTTAACAGTAATATTGATAAATAGCGCATCAAATGTGTCCTTTTATTATTTTTCCAAAACAGCAGTGTTAGCCGTCAATTCTTTATATTGCGCTTTAATCAGCTGGCTTTGCAGCGCATGATCCACAATGGGGGCAGGGTAGTCGCCGGTTTGCGGGGCCTTATCCCATTTATGAATCACTGCGACAGGAAAGCGCTGTAACTCTGGAATCCAGGTTTTGATATACAAACATTGCGGATCAAACTTTTGTTGCTGCAACCAGGGATTAAAAATACGGAAATACGGTTGCGCATCGCAGCCGGTCGAAGCCGCCCATTGCCAGTTGCCGTTGTTCACGCAGGGGTCGTAATCCAGCAGGCGTTGCGCAAAATAACGTTCACCCCAACGCCAGGAAACATGTAGGTCTTTGACTAAAAAAGACGCAACGACCATGCGTAAACGATTGTGCATCCAGCCGGTTTTATTCAGTTCGCGCATTGCCGCATCCACAATCGGGAAACCGGTTTGGCCATTGGCCCAGGCCCAGAAATCTTCCTGACCGTTGCGCCAGCGCAGGCCGTCCAGACGGCGATCAAAGGCATGACCGAACACATGCGGAAAGTGAAAGCCGATGTGGGTGAAAAAATCCCGCCAATATAATTGCCGCAACAAGGGGTGATCGGGCTCGAGTTGCGCTTGTATGCTATGAAACGCCTCCCGTACCGAGCAACAGCCAAATTTCAAAAACGCCGACAGTTCGCTGGTGGCAGCCAATGCAGGGTAATCCCGCTCTTTGACGTAGTTGCGGCAGTTGGCTATTTTATCCAGTCTGGTCATTGCAGCCTGACGACCACCGGGTAAGTGGTTTTGATGCGGCTGCTTAAGTTGGGTAAGCATTTGCGGCTTATGCGACGGATAATCGCTTGTTAGCAATTTGCCTGGTGCCAAGCCGTTTGGCAGCGCAACAGGATGCTGACGGGCTTGTCTGTGAAAGGCTGTAAAGACTTGATAGGGTTTGCCATTGCTTTTTAGGCTTTGCTCCGGTTCGCTCAGCAATAGATCGGCGTGGCTGTGAAAATCCAGATTAAATTGCTGGCATTGTTCGGCAATAGCCGCGTCGCGTTGTTGGCTAAAGGGGCTGTAGTCGCGATTAACAAATACCGCTTCAATGCCAAAATCGTCTTGCAACTGCGGAATAAGCCGTTCCGGCAAATCGTTAAATAGATAAAGCTCGCCACCGTGCTCGGCAAATTGCTGACGCAAATCAGCCAACGATTCCAACATAAACTGCAAGCCGGGTGTGCTTTGATAAGCATGGCCTTCAATCTGCCGTGGGTCGAAAATAAAACAGGCGATGACCTGTTTTGATGCCAACAATGCCGCATTAAGTGCGGTGTTGTCCTGCAGTCGCAAGTCGCGACGAAAGATAAATAAGCTGGTTTTGTAGCGTTTTTTGGCCATGAATTAGCAATCGCCCCATTGGATAATCATTTCCTGACAATTGAATAGAATGTTGGGGTAGTACTTATAAATCACGTAGCGCAATAACAAATCAAAATAGGCAGCCACTGTCACAATCCGGGCGATGGTCGCTAAAACCCTGGATGCGCATTTATCCGAACAACGCCATACCGCGCCGGTCCAATAAATTAGCGGCATCAGCAAAATGATGTGGATGGTTACCCAACTGGCGACCGTGAAATTGCCTTCGTCGATGCGGTAATCGATAAAAAACAAAATAGCGTTATAAAACAGAAAAAACGGCCAAAAAGCGTCTTTTAAACGCAGATATCCCAACCAACTCCACTGCAGATAGTAATACAACGATGTAGGTCTACGATCTTCCCATTCCACCACTGGCCAGGGCGTGAGGTAAAACACCAGAGTGCCAATGACTAACGCCACCAGTAAGGCTTCGTACCAACTAACAAATGAGGTAAAGGCTAATATTAAAGAAAGGCTATTGATTAACATAAGGCTGTTCGGTGTCAGGGGGTGGAGAGTAGATTGCGCAATGCCGAATCCAGTTGGGAATATTCAAAATTAAAGCCTTGCGTCAGCAAACGCTCCGGTAACACTCGTTGACTCCCCAAAACCAGCGCTGCCATTTCGCCCAGCAGTAATTTAAGCAACGCCGCAGGCATTGGCAGCAGCAAGGGCCGGTGTAATACCTGACCCAAAGCGGCGCTGAATTGTTGATTGCTGACCGGGGTTGGCGCTGTGGCATTGTAGGCACCGCGCATTTGGGTTTGGCTAAGCATCGCCTCGACAATGTTCAACCAATCCTGCAAATGTATCCACGACATCCATTGCCTGCCATCGCCCAGCCGCCCACCTAATCCCAGTCGAAACGGTAACACCATGCGTTGCAGTATGCCACCATCCTTGCCCAGTACCAAGCCGGTCCTGATCAGGCAGACCCGGCAACCGGCAGATTCTGCAGCCAGTGCCGCGGCTTCCCAATCGGCACAGAGTTGCTGGGAAAAATCGGCTTTGCTGTCGCTACTTTCTTTAAGCAGTTTGTCGCCTTGATCACCATACACGCCAATCGCCGAGCCGCTAATCAATACGCCGGATACTTGCTTGGAACTGGCTATCCAGGCGACAAGTTGTTGGGTTAGTTGGATGCGGCTGTCACGCAATAATTGTTTACGGGCAATCGTCCAGCGTTGGTCAAAGATCCCAGCGCCAGCCAGATTGATTACTGCTGAGTAAGTGCCAGCGTCCGGTAAATCTTCGATGCGCGTGATTGCTTGCACAGTATCGCCAAATTTGGCCGTGACTTTTTCCGCGCTACGGCTAAATATCGCCACAGTATAGTTTTTTTGTAAAAAACGCTTGGTCAAGGCGCTACCCAGAAAACCGGTGCCACCGGTAATTAATATTGACTGCGTATTCATACTCATGCCCCCGCAAAATACTAAAGTCGTATAGTAAACAGATTTTAATCGTCAGATGACTCATCTATTAGCTTACGGGCTTTAGGGATCATCATCACACTGAGCTGCCTGTTTTTAAACCAGACCATCGCTCTAAAACCCAGTAACATACAGATTAAAATCAAATAAAACAAAGGCTCAGCCAAATTGCCTTTAAGTTGCCAAAAATAGTGAATCATCGCCGCACCGGCGGCAAAGTAAATAAATCTATGCAACTTCTTCCAGGATTTTCCCAGACGCTTTTTTGCGGACTTTGGTGAGCTGATAGCGAGTAAAAAAATGATGATATAGGCTAATAAACCAAACCAGATATAAGAGCTTTCAATAATATCTATGCCGATCATTTTCCACATCAGTGCATGATCGATAAAAATATAAGCCAATAGATGTAGGCTGGCATAAAAAAATGCGTATAAACCAAATAGTTGTCGATATTCGGTCATGCCGCGCCATTTGGTGATGGTTTGTATCGGCGTAATAGCCAGGGTGATCCATAAAAAACGTAATGCCCAATCGCCTAAGCGAATATGTAAAGCCTGGATTGGATTAGAACCTAGATTATCCAGGCCAATATCAAGCACTAAGCCAACCAATGGAATAAGGCAGGCTAATACAGTTAATGATCTTAAGTTATTGATTTGAAAAATCATTAGAAAAAATGCCGTAAATCCATGTCGTTATACAGGGAGGCGACTTGTTCGCCGTAGCCGTTAAATAACTCCGTTTGCCGACGCGCAGTAAAAAAGCCACTGCCCAACAGACGCTCGCTATTCTGACTCCAGCGCGGGTGCGCTACATCTGGATTAACATTGGCATAAAAGCCATATTCATTAGGGGCAAACTTGTTCCAACTGCTAATCGGCGGTCTTTTCAATAATTCAATTTTTACGATGGCTTTTATGCTCTTAAAGCCGTATTTCCAAGGTACGACTAGCCGCAATGGGGCGCCGTTCTGCTTTGGCAACTTATCGCCATACATGCCGGTTGCCAGTATTGTCAGGGGGTGAGTTGCTTCGTCGATACGCAAACCTTCGACATAAGGCCATGCCAGCATCGCATTTTTACCTTGGTTAGGCATGCTGTCGGGTTGATAAACCGAGGTAAATCTTACAAACTTGGCCGAAGATAAAGGTTTGACAATATGTAATAAATCCCGCAGCGAAAAACCTATCCAAGGCACAACCATTGACCAGGCTTCTACGCAACGAAAGCGGTATATATATTCCTCCAGGCTTAATTGCTGCAGAATATCTTCTAAATGAAAAGTACCAGGTTTTTCGACTTCGCCGCTAATTTCGACTGACCAGGGGTCTATTTGCAGATTTTGCGCTAACTTGGTTGAATCTTCTTTGTTAAATGAAAACTCATAATAATTTGTATAGTTTTTGACGAGTTCGCTAGGGGTACTGGTTAAATCCTGGTTAGAAAACTCGGACTTAGCTATTTTTGGCCAAATAGGTTTTGAATTCTCTGCCCAAACTGAGCGAATACTAGAGCCGGTAAGCATTATCGCCGCCATGGCTTTTATAATGTCGCGGCGTTGCTTAAAAACTAGCGGGTCGGTAATCTCGCTGCTGGGGATATTTTTGTGAGTATGAATAATCATGAAATAAATTACCCAATAACAGCGCGATTAAAACCGAGGATGTTCATCATTTTCTGCCTTTCGGAATCCAGCTAAGTAATTGCCGGATTTTGCGTTCGGTAATAAAAGCCAAAGAAAATAATTGGATAAAGTTCTCTGCTTCAATCAAATCCAAGCCAATATTGACAGGCACCAATTCTTTGCGAGTATTGAACATTCTATCCCACACTGCCAGTACTATGCCGTAATTGCTATCATGTTCTGCGCGAGATGTAGAGTGGTGAGTTCTATGCAAAGAGGGGGTTATGATTAGCTGAGAGATTTCGTCTTCTTTTGGTACGCGGATATTGGCATGATGAAAAAATATGAAAAATAACTCGATAATTTCAATGGACAACACTAAATAGGCATCCACGCCAATCACGACTACAAACACGCATTTGTAGATAATTTCTAGCAGTAAATCAAAAACATGAAAGCGGAAGCCGGTTGAGACGTTAAAGGATTTATCGCTGTGGTGTATTTTGTGAAAGCGCCACAAATATTCAGATTTGTGACTGGCATAATGCCAGGCGTAAATAGCTAAATCAAAAAACGCGAAAGCCAATAGCCACTTAACAGGGCCATTAGCCAAGCCGCTTAACAAACCGTGGTTGGCAAACTGTTGGGCAACTAAAAATAACGATGATGCCCGCAAAGCGGTCAATATTACATTGTTGACCAAGAATGCCGTAGTATTGGTAACAAATGACTCTTTATTATTCTTGGCGCTAAAGTGGCGGTAAGGTTTGTATTTTTCTAAAACTAACAGTAATAAAAAAGCCAGTATTGCCAAGCCGAATAGAGCTTCGTTAAAAAACAAGTCTCCGCCACTGCTGGTGTTATCGATTGCGTTCATACGCTTGCCTGTGGGTTTTTGCCGTAAATAATAATGCTGTATTTATTAAGTTGGCATCTCGTTTAATAACTGGGTTAATGATTTTATTTCGTTGTCGGCATTAACCTGCTTGGTAATATCGTACTGTACGCCGAGATAATAAATCACACGCTGTTTTCTATCAAACAAGGGTACTATTTTTAGATGATTGTGAAATA
>CAIOHN010000218.1 GCA_903858105.1 uncultured Pseudomonadota bacterium
GTTTTCCAATAAATTGATCAGGACTTGCTCGATCATTACCGCATCGACAAACAGCATGGGGATTCCTGTCGGTAGCTTGACTTTAACCTGTCGGTCGCTCAACTGCTTTTGCAGGCGTGTCAAAACCGTGCCGATAATTTCCTCGACAGGATGCCACTGCTTGTTCAATTCCAGGATACCGGCTTCGAGTTTGGCCATATCCAGAATGTTATTCACCAAACTGGACATGCGTTCGGCTTCGTCAACTATCGCCCGCCCCAACTCTTGTCTATCTGCCTGCTTTAACTGGTCGTCATCTTCCACCAAGGTGCTAGCAGAACCGATGATGGTCGCCAATGGGGTACGCAAATCGTGGGAAATTGCGCTGAGCAGCGAATTGCGCAACCGTTCTGCTTCTATTTGTAAATGGTTGAGTTTTGCCTGCTCAGCCAGACGAATACGCGCCAGAGACTGTCCAATTTGCCGCAAAAATGTTTCCAGCAAACGTTGCTGCTCCGGTAAAAACACCCGTCTTAAATTAACCGGTAGCAGCGCTAAAACCGCCTGAACTTTGTCTTCGTTACAAATGGGAAAGTAAATCGCTTGCGAGCCGGGCAGGGTGTTGGTGCCTTGGCCGGCCATTTCATTGTGATCAAACACCCATTGCGCCACGCTCAAGTCGGCGTTATGTAAAGACTGGCTCATGCTTTGCTGTTTGGGGTAGCGCAAGCCGCCATAGTTATCGGGAAACAGAATGACGTTGCGACTACTAAATTCCGAATACAAATGCTTGACCGACGTGCGAACCACATCCTCTTCAGTTTGACTGGAGGCCAGGTCTTTACTGATGTCGTACAGTACCGAGGCGCGGCGTTCGCGGTGACCGGCAACTTTAGCTTGAGAGCGTACATTGGCCATCAGATTGCTGATGACCACGCCTATAACCAACATGGCCAATAAGGTAACCAGATATTGACTATCGGCCACCGAAAAACTGTAGTACGGTCGCACAAACATCAAATCAAAAATAGCCACACCCAACAACGACGCCAAAATAGAGGGGCCGCGGCCAAAGCGCGTAGCGACATACACCACGCCCAGTAAAAACACCATCACCAGATTGGCTTGTTCCAAACGACCATGCATGGTGTGAGCGAGCAGGGTGCTCAAGGAGGTTATCGCAATGGCCCAGACATAGCCCCGATAGCGTTTGCGGGCTTTAGCGTTGGGGCGTTTTTTTAAACCGGGTAAGACGTTTTTTCTGGGGAGCAGGGATAGGTTTTCTAAGGTATCAGGCTCTTCATGTTGTGGGCTGCCTAACAAATAAATGTTGATATTGTGAGCATGACTGATCAGCACATCCACCACAGACCCCATTAGCCAACGCTTCCAGCCGCGTCGGCTGGGTTTACCCACCACGACCTTATTAATATTGCGCTCACGGGCAAAGCGGATAATCGCCTCACTCATATTCGGCGCGCTGAGCGTGACGGTTTTGGCGCCTAGTTGTTCGGCTAGGCGCAGAATCCGTAACACAGCATCGCGTTTTTCCGCGGTCAAGCGCTCCAGTTGCGGGGTTTCGACGTAAATCACCATCCATTCGGCACGCAAGGCGGTGGCAAAGCGCTTACCGGCGCGCACCAAACGCTCGGCTAATGCGTTTGGACCGATACAGACCAAAATCCGCTCGCCCACCTGCCATACATCGCGGATCGCATTATCTTCGCGATAATCCAGCATTTGGGCATCAACCCGATTCGCCGTCTGCCGCAGCGCCAGTTCGCGTAAGGCGATTAGATTACCCTTACGAAAAAAATGTTGGATGGCATGCTGAACTTGTTCGGGCAGGTAAACCTTGCCTTCCTTAAGTCGGGTCAGCAATTCGTCCGGTGGCAAGTCCACCAGCTCTATTTCATCAGCATCTTCAAACACGGTATCCGGCACGGTTTCCCAAACCCTAATGCCAGAAATTTGACCGATGTCGTCGTTAAGGCTCTCCAGGTGCTGTACGTTCAAAGCGGTGTAAACATCGATACCGGCTTCCAATAATTCATGGATGTCTTGCCAGCGTTTCGGATGCCTGCAGCCAGGCGCATTGGTATGCGCCAATTCATCGACGATTATGATGGCAGGACGGCGTTTCAGGGCAGCATCAATATCAAATTCCTGTAGCGTCGTGCCTTTGTAGTTAATGGACCGGATGGGTATTACCTCCAAGCCATCCAGCAACGCTTTGGTTTCATGGCGACCATGGGTTTCCACCAGACCAATCACCACATCAAGATTTTCCATACGGCGTTCCCGGGCCGCCAGCAGCATGGCATAGGTCTTGCCGACGCCGGCTGCCGCGCCAAAAAATATCTTTAAGCGGCCGCGTCTGGCTTTGGCCTGGTCGCGTTCGACACGCGCCAACAGCTCATCGGGGTCGGGGCGTTCGTCATTCATGCGCGGTTGATCCATACGCCTGGTCCAAAGCAAGATTCAACTGCAACACGTTGACGCGCGGCTCGCCCAGTATCCGCCACTGTCTGCCTTCGGTATGGGTTTTGACTAGCTCGCGCAGGGTGTCTTCGGATATTTTGCGGAGTTTGGCGATGCGTTTGAGCTGATATTCGGCTGCAGCGACGCTAATATGCGGGTCCAGGCCGCTTGCCGAGGCCGTTACCAAGTCTATTGGCACGGGTTTTGAGTTGCCAGGATCGGCCTGTTTCAAGGCTGCTATACGCGCGGATACCAAATCCAGCAGCGCAGGATTGGTCGGCCCCAGGTTGGAACCCGATGATGCGGCGGCGTTGTAGGCAAACGGCGATGTGGCTGATGGTCGGCTCCAGAAATAGTGCGGTGCCGTGTAGGCTTGTCCCAGCAACGCTGAACCTATGATTTGATTATTGCTATTTTTTAGCATGCTGCCGTTAGCTTGTTCAGGCAATAGCGTTTGAGAAATCAAGGTGACCAGGGCTGGGTATATAACCCCTGTAATTAGCGTGAGTAACAACAACAGCATGGCGGCAGGTCTTAAGTAGGTAGACATAGTGTGTGCTCCGTTACGCCCAATGCAGGGCAACCAGGATTAAATCGATAAGCTTGATGCCAATAAACGGCACGATCAATCCTCCCAGGCCGTAGACCATTAAATTGTTATGTAATAACTGCTCGGCGCCCACCGGACGGTATTTAATACCTTTTAATGCCAGTGGGATCAAGGCGATGATAATCAAGGCATTGAAAATAACGGCAGACAGAATGGCACTGTTCGGCGTCGCCAACCCCATGACGTTTAACACGTTTAGGGCCGGATAGGTGGTGGCAAACGCCGCCGGGATGATGGCAAAGTACTTGGCTACGTCGTTGGCAATACTAAACGTTGTCAAGGCGCCGCGGGTCATCAACATCTGCTTGCCGGTTTCGACGATTTCAATCAACTTGGTGGGGTTGGAGTCCAGATCGACCATATTGCCAGCTTCTTTGGCAGCTTGGGTGCCGCTATTCATCGCAACGGCCACATCGGCCTGCGCCAGCGCCGGTGCGTCATTCGTGCCATCGCCGGTCATCGCTACCAGGCGCCCATCGGCCTGGTGTTGACGGATCAAGGCCAGTTTGGCTTCTGGTGTCGCTTCTGCCAAAAAGTCATCAACCCCGGCTTCGGCGGCGATTGCGGCGGCTGTCAGACGATTGTCGCCGGTGATCATGATGGTTTTAATGCCCATCTGCCGCAACTCGATAAAACGCTCTTTGATGCCGCCTTTGACTATATCTTTTAGTTCTATCACGCCCAAAGCCCGGATGCCTTCCGCGACCACCAAGGGCGTGCTGCCGCGCCGGGCGACGTCATCGACCATGGTCTTGAGCTCCTGCGGGACTTTGCCGCCCTGGTCTTCGATATACTGGCGAATGGAATCCGCCGCGCCTTTGCGAATTTGCCTGCCTGCCAGATTGACACCGCTCATGCGGGTCTGGGCGCTGAAATGCACAAATGTCGCGCCCAGTTCAGCAATATCGCGTTCGCGGATGGCGTATTTTTGTTTGGCCAGCACCACCACGCTGCGGCCTTCCGGGGTTTCGTCGCTCAAGGACGCCAGTTGCGCCGCATCGGCCAGTTCTTTGGCCGATACGCCGTTGACCGGAAAAAAACCGGACGCCTGACGGTTACCTAAGGTGATGGTGCCGGTTTTATCCAATAGCAATACATCCACATCGCCAGCGGCTTCTACCGCACGACCAGAGGTAGCAATCACATTTTTTTGCATCATGCGACCGATACCGGCCACACCAATCGCAGACAGCAAACCGCCAATGGTGGTCGGAATCAGGCAGACCAGCAAAGCCACCAATACGGTGATGGAGATGGGTTTACCATTACCGGCGGTTTCGACGCTGTATAAGGAGAATGGCAGCAAGGTGACAGTTGCCAGCAAAAACACCAGAGTCAAGGCCACCAATAAAATGGTCAAGGCGATTTCGTTCGGGGTTTTCTGGCGTTTTGAGCCTTCCACCATTGCGATCATGCGATCCAAAAACGTCTCGCCGGGGTTGGTGGAGATGCGCACGACCAACCAGTCGGACAACACCCGCGTACCGCCGGTCACTGAGCTGAAATCTCCGCCCGATTCGCGGATCACGGGCGCACTTTCGCCGGTAATGGCGCTTTCATCCACCGATGCCACACCTTCGATGACATCGCCGTCGCCAGGCACAAAATCTCCGGCCTCTATTAAAACTACATCGCCTTTACGTAAAGCAGAACCGGCAATTTTGGAATAATTGCTGCCATATCGCGCATCATCAAGTCGTTTGGCGGCGATGTCGCGTTTAGCGGTGCGCAAAAACGCGGCTTGCGCCTTGCTGCGACCTTCTGCGACTGCCTCTGCAAAATTGGCAAACAACACGGTAAACCATAGCCACAGCGCAATGGCGAGCGTAAAGTCGGCGCTGTCCTGGCTATTGCCGTCAAGCGCTTGTAGCCATAATGCTGTCGTCAACAAACTGCCCAGATAAACCACGAACATCACCGGATTTTTCCATTGCTGCCGGGGTGTGAGTTTGGCAAAGGCGTCCAGAACCGCTTGTTGCAGAATGGCGGGGTCAAGTAGGGAAGTGGGAACGGATTTGCTAGTCATAGTCTTATTCGCCTCGCAGTGAATGATGTCCAAGCATTTGCAAGTGCTCGGCGATAGGCCCCAAGGCCAGCGCTGGCACAAAGGTCAATGCGCCAACCATCAACACCGTAATGATTAACAGCATCGCAAACAACGGCGTATGGGTGGGCAGGGTGCCGGGGCTGACGGGTACGCTTTTTTTTGCGGCCAGCGAACCGGCGATGGCCAGTACCGGAATCATCAAACCAAAACGCGAAATCAACATTGCCAAGCCCAGAATCCCGTTATAGAACGGCGTATTGGCCGATAGACCAGCGAAGGCGCTGCCATTATTATTGCCAGCAGATGAGAAGGCATACAGCACTTCGCTAAAGCCATGTGTGCCAGGGTTGAAAATACCGGCCTTGCCTGCCTCCAGCATCAGCGCCAGAGCGCTGCCGCCCAGCACCAGCAAGGGAGGAATCAGGATAAGCAAAGCCGCCATTTTCATTTCAAAGGCTTCGATTTTTTTACCCAGATATTCCGGGGTACGGCCTATCATCAAGCCAGCAATGAATACCGCTACAATCGCAAACACCAGCATGCCGTATAGCCCTGAGCCAACCCCGCCGAAGATCACTTCGCCCAGTTGCATCAACCACATTGGCACCATGCCGCCAATCGGCGTAAACGAGTCGTGCATGGTATTGACCGAACCATTGGAGGCCGCGGTGGTTGCGACTGCCCAGATGGCCGAATTGACGATACCGAAGCGAACTTCCTTGCCTTCCATATTACCGCCCGCCTGTTGGCTATTGACGGTTTGATCGACTCCTGTTGCTGTCAGCAGCGGATTGCCGCTTTGTTCTGCCGATACGGTGACAAACACCAATATCGTGAACACCAGCGTCATTGCCGCCAGGATAACCCAACCCTGGCGCGTATCGCCTACCAAAATCCCAAAGGTATGACACAAGGCGGCGGGTATTAGCAGGATCGCCAACATCTCCAGCAAATTGCTTAGCGGCGTCGGGTTCTCAAACGGATGGGCGGAATTGGTGTTAAAAAAACCGCCACCGTTGGTGCCCAATTGCTTGATGGCAATTTGCGAGGCCACCGGCCCTAAGGCTATGAGCTGCTCTTGACTTTGCGCCGTTTGCTTAAACGCTTGCTCAGCGGCCGGATCCGGCTTGGCTTGCTGGCTACTGCTGGCTTCTGGTAAATTCAGTGTTTGATAAGGGCTAAAAGTCTGCACGACGCCCTGACCAACCAATACGACGGCTAACATAAACGACAGCGGTAACAGGATGAAAAGCACACTGCGCGTCATATCCACCCAGAAGTTGCCGATAGTCTCGCTGTTACGCCTAACGAAGCCGCGAATCAGTGCTATCAGCACGGCCATGCCACTGGCCGCCGAGAGAAAGTTTTGCACACTTAAGCCCAGCATTTGCGTCAGATAGCTCATTGTGGTTTCACCGCTATAGGCTTGCCAATTCGTGTTGCTGACAAAGCTGACGGCGGTGTTGAAGGCTGAGTCCAGGCTTATCCCCGGCAAGTTTTGCGGATTAAACGGCAACCAATCCTGATAGCCTTGCAAGGCATAAACCACCAAAAATCCCAAAAGATTGAACAGCAA
>CAIOHN010000219.1 GCA_903858105.1 uncultured Pseudomonadota bacterium
ACAGTTCCACCGCAGAACGTGAATTGATCAAAGAAAAAATCGCCGGCGGCAAACCGGTTGCCGTGACCTTGTCACCACGCGCCAACGCCATGTTGTTGCAATCGGCAGACGGCAAAATCAACCATTGGTCGATTGAAAACGAACATCCAGAAGTATCGTGGCGGTCGCTATGGAACAAAGTCTGGTACGAAAGCTATCCAAAGCCTGATTACATCTGGCAGTCGTCGGCAGCCAGCAACGACTTTGAACCGAAAATGAGTTTAACGCCGCTAGTATTTGGCACCTTAAAAGCCTCGTTTTACGCGATGCTGATGGGTGTGCCGCTGGCTTTGTTCGGCGCCATTTATACCGGCTACTTTATGGCCCCCAGCGTGCGGCAATATGTTAAGCCGGGCGTGGAAATTATGGGTGCGCTGCCCACGGTTATTTTGGGTTTTCTGGCCGGTTTGTGGCTGGCCCCGTTTGTAGAAGCCAATCTGACCGGAATTTTTGCACTGCT
The DNA here is from genome assembly GCA_903858105.1 of uncultured Pseudomonadota bacterium. Taxonomy (GTDB): domain Bacteria; phylum Pseudomonadota; class Gammaproteobacteria; order Methylococcales; family Methylomonadaceae; genus Methylomonas. Next base: position 500 of record CAIOHN010000219.1, read on the forward strand.
GATGGTAGTGCCGCTGTCGGTGATGGTCTTTGCCTACGGTTGGCAATATCTGCCGGAAAAAACCCGGCAAAAAATTCCCGATGGCTGGGATGCGGTGGTGCTGATACCAGTAGTCATTTTTGGCGCCTGGTTGTCTTTTCAATTAAGTCCGTCCATCGAAGCCCTGTGTTTTCACGGCGATTTGCGGACCTGGATGCGGGAAGAATTTGGCATTGGCTACGATCAGCGTAATACCTTGGTAGTGGGTTTAGCCATGGGCTTTGCGGTGATTCCGATGATTTTCTCGATTGCCGAAGATGCCATTTTTAGCGTACCCAAGCATTTAACCACCGGTTCTTTGGCATTGGGCGCCACGCCTTGGCAGACCATGACCAAAGTGGTGTTGCTGACAGCCAGCCCAGGTATTTTCTCGGCGATCATGATCGGTTTTGGCAGAGCAGTCGGCGAGACGATGATCGTATTGATGGCAACGGGTAATACTGCCGTCATGGATTTAAGTATTTTCCAGGGTTTGCGTACGTTGTCCGCCAATATTGCGGTGGAGATGCCGGAGTCGGAAGTAAACAGTACTCACTATCGGGTATTGTTTCTGGCTGCCTTGGTATTGTTTATGTTCACATTTGTAGTCAACACCCTGGCTGAAATCATTCGTCAGAACTTAAGACAAAAATACAGCTCATTATGATGAAAGCATGGTTTAAGAGCGGTTCACCGTGGATATGGATGACCGCTGGCGCGGTCAGTTTGAATCTTATTTTGGTGGTGGGGCTATTGCTGCTGATCGCCGTGCGGGGCCTGGGGCATTTCTGGCCGGCAGACATTGTCGAATATCATTATAAAGATCGCGATGTAGCGGAGAGTTTGATCGTGGGCGAACCCGTCGCAACCGCGCTATTGCCAGCCGCGCAAGCCAGAGCCGCCGGACACGAGTTGCTGAATAACGGCGAATATTTGGAACAGCATCTGGTAAAAACCGGCAACCGGGATATTCTCGGCAGCGATTTTCGCTGGATTCAACAGCAATATATTCACGGACAAGCTACGCCGGCCGATTTGATCATGATTGAGCGTCGGGAATGGGGCAATTTTTATGGCCGCTTGCTGGCGGTTAAAGAAGATGGCGTAGTCATCGCCCAAGGCGAACAAGCCTGGCAGGTCGCTCAAGATAAATTGGTTAAAGTGCTTGCACAACATGACGAGATAGACGGTCTGCAAGACCATGATGTCGGTGCGATTAACTATGAACTGGAACGGCTGCGCTTGAAACAGCGGGGTTTGGAGCTTAAAAATCAATGGAATGACACTACTCGTCAAGAGTTTGCCGCACAAAAGCAAACTTACGAAAAACAATATCAAGTCTTGCAGCAACAAATCGGCAAGCTTAGCAAAGAGAGCAAGCGTTACAGTTTGGTGGTCTCCGAGTCTGGTCAGAAAGAAATTACCATTCCCGTTAACCGGGTGGTCAAGTTGATTCGGCCAAACACCATGAGTTTGATCGATAAATGCCTTGAGTATGTGCATAATTTTATAACTTTCATCAGCGACGATCCGCGTGAAGCCAACACCGAGGGCGGTATTTTCCCGGCGATTTTCGGAACGGTGTTGATGGTGTTGTTGATGGCCGTGGTGGTGACGCCGTTTGGGGTAATCGCGGCGGTTTATTTACGCGAGTATGCCAAGCAAGGTTTTATCACGCGAGTGATTCGAATTGCCGTTAACAACCTGGCCGGGGTGCCTTCCATCGTTTACGGGGTATTTGGCTTAGGCTTTTTTGTGTACATCATCGGTGGCAATATCGACCGGCTGTTTTTCCCGGAAGCCGCGCCTGCGCCAGTGTTTGGTACACCTGGCCTGCTGTGGGCATCGTTGACACTGGCTTTGATGACTTTGCCGGTGGTGATTGTCGCGACCGAAGAAGGCTTGTCCAGGATTCCTAAATCCATCCGCGAAGGCAGTCTGGCCTTGGGTGCCACCAAAGCGGAAACCTTATGGCGCACGGTATTGCCGATGGCCAGCCCGGCAATTATGACCGGTTTGATTTTGGCGGTGGCGCGCGCCGCTGGCGAAGTAGCGCCTTTGATGCTGGTTGGTGTGGTCAAATTGGCACCCACTTTACCAATGGACGGCAACTTCCCTTATCTGCATCTGGATAGAAAATTCATGCATTTGGGTTTCCATATTTACGACGTCGGCTTTCAGAGCCCTAACGTCGAAGCGGCCAGACCTTTGGTTTACGCAACTTCGTTGTTGCTGGTGATGGTGATTATCGGCCTGAATATGTTCGCGATTTCCATACGTAATAACTTGCGGGAAAAATACCGCGCCTTAGAAAACTAATAGCCCATATCCATACGAAAGCCTGGACCAAAATATCATGACAACAGCCCAAAAAATCAGACATGCCATTGATATCAATGCGCTGAACAGACCGCGCCCTGAGCCTAGTGCAATTGAAACCTGCATCAAAGTCGAAGACCTGGATCTGTTCTATGGCCAGAAACAGGCTTTGTATAAAGTTAATATGGAAATGCCGCGGAAAAAAGTGACCGCGTATATTGGACCCAGCGGTTGTGGTAAATCGACCTTGTTGCGCTGTATCAATCGGATGAACGATCTGGTCGATGGCGTGTCGATTAAAGGCAAGATTTTGCTGGACGGCGACGATATTTACGATAAATCGGTCAACGTAGCTGCCTTGCGCAGACGGGTGGGCATGGTGTTCCAAAAGCCCAATCCGTTTCCAAAAACTATCTACGAAAACGTGGCTTACGGCCTGCGTATTCAAGGTATCAACGATAGACGCATTCTGGACGAAGTTGTGGAAAAATCCTTGCGTGGCGCGGCGTTGTGGGACGAGATGAAAGATCGTTTAAATGACAATGCCTTAGGTATGTCGGGCGGTCAGCAACAAAGGCTGGTCATTGCCCGGGCAATCGCCATCGAACCAGAAGTGATTTTATTGGACGAGCCTGCGTCGGCGCTGGATCCAATTTCGACCTTGAAGATCGAAGAATTAATCAACGAATTGAAAGAAAAATACACGATTGTGATCGTGACCCACAATATGCAGCAAGCGGCGCGCGTGTCCGACTATACTGCGTTTATGTATATGGGCGAATTAATAGAATTTGGTGAAACCAGCGAGTTGTTTACCAATCCAGCAAAAAAACAAACAGAAGATTACATCACCGGAAGGTACGGCTAGGAGGTAGACCATGGACAACAGCAAAATCAAACAGCACATTTCCCGTCAATTTAACGAGGAGATGGAAGATATTCGTAACAAAGTCCTGGCTATGGGTGGACTGGTTGAACAGCAAGTTGATCTGGCTACCAAGGCTTTCATGGGTAACGACATGGAAAATGCCGAAAAAGTGGTGCAGCAGGATCGCTACGTCAACGAAATGGAAAAAGACATTGACCACGAGTGTACGGAAATCATGGCCAAGCGCCAGCCAGCCGCGTTTGATTTGCGGATGTTGATTGCAACTATCAAGATTATCACCGATCTGGAACGCATCGGCGACGAAGCCGCGCGCATCGCTAAAATGACCATGCGTCTGGAAGGTGCCGAGTATTACCAGGATAAATATTACGAAATCGAGCATTTGCAAAATCTGGTCAAGGAAATGCTGAATGGCGCATTGGATGCTTACGCCAGAAACGATGTTGACGAAGTGATTGCAATTACCGAGCAGGATGCCAAAGTTGATCGCGAATACACCAGCATTACCCGGCAGTTGATCACGCAGATGATGGAAAATCCGCGCAACATTACTCGTGCGCTGGATATGTTATGGGCGGCGCGCGCACTGGAGCGGATCGGCGACCACGCCTGCAATGTCTGCGAACAAGTAATTTATATGGTGAAAGGCAAGGACGTACGTCATCTTAGCCGTGAAGAATTGGAGCGTACCGTTAATTCTGTGCGTGATCGCTAGCAGTCTTATTGGGCTATTCTCCTCTCCCTCAGGGAGAGGAGTTGTAAACCAATAATCAATATTTATTTCACGGCCCGGATCAGTTTGACCATGTCGCTACTGGCCGGATCGACGAATATTTTTTGAAATGGACAGGCTTGCAGATTTTTGAGGGTTTGCCGGTTGATGTTGGCACCGACCAGATTGACCACCAACGGATTGATGAAATTCATCAGCATCGCGACGGTTCTGTTAGAACTTAAGACGTGTTCCAGCAGCAACACCTGACCACCGGGTTTGCATACCCGATACAGTTCTTTCAGGCCTTTTCTGGGCTTGGGCACCGAGCAAAACACAAAACTGGCAATAACCGTATCAAAACTATTGTCTGCATAATCCAGCGATTGCACATCCATCAGCGCCAAATCGACATCAAGATATTTTCGCTGGCGTTTGCGTTGCGCCATTGCCAACATTTTGGGACTAAAATCGATGGCTGTGATCCGGGCATCATCCGGGTAAAAATCAAAGTTTTTACCCGTACCCACCCCAACTTCCAGAATGTGGGCGCCAGCGGCCTGCGCCCACAGTTGTTTGCGTAAGCGACGGAACAGCAAGCCTTCCAGAAAGCCTTCCAGGCCGTCGAAATAAGGCGCCAGACGGTCGTAACGTTGTCTGACACTGTTGCTGTCCATCGCCATTCTTAGCCCTCTATTTGCTGAATACCGTCCAAAAACCAGCGGGTTTGGGTGCTATTTTTAGGTTTGATGAAGTGCCAGACTTCCTTGATTTGCTCGGCTGGGGCACCGTCTTCGCTGATCAATCCGTCAAACATGACCACTGCTTCCAACTCGGAACCGGCTTCGCGGACATCGAGCAGTTCGGCATTAAGTTTTAAAACCTCAGTTTTGTTACTGTCAGTCGATGCCTGCAATTGGCCTTGAATTTCAGCAAATACTTTATCTGTCGTTAAGCCGCGGATCTCTGCCAAATCGCGATTATCCCAAGACGCTTGCAAGTGACGGTAGGCGCTCTCGGCACCTTTCAAAAAAGTGTTTTGATCAAAACCGGCTGGTAGATTGTTGGCATCGAAGCGGTTGCCGGTTTGAGTGGCAGCGACTCCGGCACCAGCAGATTGACCTTTTTTGAACAATACATCAGTGTCGAAACCTGAACTGGCAGACGCCGCTTGATTGTCCCGGTAATAGTTTTGAGCCTCAGTTGCTGGTTGTCGGCTGTTTTGCCCATAGCTGCTTGGTGCAACGGGTTGCTGGCGGTTTCTGGCGGCAAACAAGCGATATAAAAGAAACGCAACACCTGCAAACAGCAAAATGTCCATGAAATTGAAGCCTTCAAAGGCGCCACCGAAGAACATCGAGCCCAGTAAGCCGCCCAAGGCCAAACCGCCCAGCATGCCCATCAGACCGCCGCGACCGGCGAAGCCTTGTCTGGCTGCCTGATTTTGTGTGGCGGCTTGCTGTTGGCTGGCAGAGCGGGTTGGTGCGCTATTCAAGCCACCAGGCGAGGGTGAGCCTTGATAAGGTGTGCTGTAGCTGGGTTTGCTACCAAATGATTTACCGCCGCCCATGCGCTTGGCCTGGGCTTCGTGGACGCTGCCCAGCATCAAGGCCAGGGCAATTAATACTGTTGTGAAGGTGCCGATCTTTCTGTTCATGGGAATGTATGCCTTAAGTGAATAAGTGTCTGCCGATATTCGGGGTGAAATCGCGATTTTCAAGTAGAATAGCCTTTCAAAGTGCCCTATACAACCGTCGTCTATCGACTACCGCCACAGCAGAGACCGCCGAATACATCAATGGTTGCATATTTTCGTCAATTTCTCGTGATACTGTTGGTGCTGCTGCAAGTAGCCGCGCCGCTGGTGCATGCGCATGTCGGAGAGGATACCAGTCAATTGGGCTTGCATATGCACGAATTTGAAATTCTGCATGTTGGTCAGGATTTAGTCACTATGACGGCGACTGATCGAGAGTTTGACAGCCAATCGGCAATAGTCAATATTGGCTCAGCAATAAAACAGCAATCCTCGGCGGACAATTGGGCGCCGGTTTGGTTTGCTGCCACTTTCGACGCCAATCCAGCCATCAGTCGCCAAGTTGATGGTGTATTTTTTTACGGCTATTCGCCGCATTTTACCTCGCAACCTTTTCCCCGTCACAACACCTCGCGCGCGCCTCCGCTCAGCTAAGGGCTGCTAATCTTAGCCACTTTCCAGATATAAAGGGTAGGCTAGTAGCCTGCGCCACTGCAGATATACGCCCCACACAGCTAGATCTGCCTTACCTCGTTTAATTATTGTTTTGGAGTGCGATATGACCGGATACCGGCATATTAAATACGGTTTACCCACTTTATTGCTGGCAACGGCTGCTTGTTTTGCCGACATGAACGTCAATGGTTCCCCAACGTCAGCTGGCGGAAACGCAGAGAGCGATAAACTGATTGTCGAACATTTTGACCCTATCGCATCCGATCCGGCCTTGAGTTTGTCGGAATTGGTTGAGTTAACCTTGGAAAAATATCCCGACCGGCTGATCAATGAGGCTTTGATTCAAGAAGCCGATGCCCTGGCGCAGCGCAGCGATGCCTGGGTAGCCGGCTCGACCGCCTTGGCTTTGGATTATTATGATGACCGGATAGCAGACAATATTGGCTCCAGGGACGCATCTGCCAAGGTTGAGATAACTGCCTGGAGCTGGGGTCAGCGCGATGCCGGTCAGGCCGTCGCAGAGCGCGCCAGTTTGTCCGCGCAGAAGCAATCGGCGGCGGTAAAACTGGAGGTAACACGGCTGGTTAGAGAAGCCTTGTGGAACATGGAAATCGCCAATATCGGTTTGCAGCAAGCGCAAAATGCCTTAGCCATTGCCGAACAGTTAATGAAAAAAGTTGAAAGACGAGTTGATCTTGGCGATTTGCCGCGCGCCGATTTATTGTTGGCCAAAGGTGAATACCTGCAAAATCGTGCATTGGTGACCCAGGCTGAAGCGGAGGTAATGCACAGCCGCAAGGCCTATGCCAGCCTGACTACACTCTCGCGAGTGCCAGGCAACTATCAGGAAAAGCAAAGTGATATAGCGGTTGTAAGTACTAATCATCCGGTGTTGGAGGCGATCAATGCCATCATCGATCGTAAACAGGCTGAGGTGGAGTGGATAAAAACCACTGACCCAATCAACCAGCCCAAATTGAATGTGGGCGCAAAAACCCAGCGCGATAGCCGTAACGGTCAAAATATTGAGAGCGTTGGCGTGGGTGTGGTGATGTTATTTGGCGGCGATGCTTACAATGCCCCGGAAATTGCCAAAGTTAATTTGGAACTGAACAACGTCAAAGCCCAGCGCGAACATTTGTACCGGCAACTGGAAAAAAATCTGCATGAGGCCGAGCATGCTTTGGAAGTGACTAGAGCCGAATTGGCTATCGCCAATGAATTAAAACAGATTGCCGAATCGCATCTGAAAATGACGGAAATCAGTTTCTCAGCCGGCGAAATCAACTTGTTGGATTTACTAAAAATCCAGGGTCGCAGCCTGGAGGCAATCCGCAACGCCAAACTACAAGAAGTTAAGTTGCAGCGTAATATTGCCTTCTACAACCAAGCGGTCGGTGTGCAGCCGTGAGAAAGCTAATATTCGCGCTATTGCTGGTTAAGGCGATTAATGCAGTGGCTTTGGATAATCAGATTCGGATTTCCCAGGAGCAAATAGACAATTTGGCGGTAAAAATCGGCGGGCTTAGCATTATCAGTGAAACGCCATTGTTTTACGCACCCGGCAAAGTGGTGGTGCCCGCAGATCGAGAGCTTTTGATCAGCAGCAGTCAGCCGGGCGTGGTCACACAACTACCGGTCAATATGGGCGATAAAGTCAGCAAAGGTCAGTTATTGGCGCAGTTAAACAGTCCAGATCTGGTTGGTTTGCAACAGGCATTTTTAACGGCTGGCAGCGAGCTAAACCTGTCTGGATTGGAGCGCAATCGCGACCAGAAACTGTTGCAGGAAGGCGTCATACCCGAACGACGCTGGCAAGAAACCCAAATGCTGCACAGCACTAAAAGCTCCAAAGCCGACGAAGCTCGCCAGTTGTTGTTGTTAGCCGGCATGTCGGCGGCAGAGATAAAGAGTTTGGGGAAAACCCGCAAACTGGATAATCGCTTGAATATCCGTTCGCCTATTGATGGCGTGGTGCTGGAGCGTCTGAGTAACTTGGGCGCGCGTCTGGATGTGCAGGCACCGCTGTATCGAATTGCCGATTTGTCGACACTCTGGCTAGAGATCAATATTCCGCAGGAGCGCTTAAATACAATCCAGATTGGTGATCGCGTCAGATTGGCTAACAGCGATATTATAGCCAGCCTCACCCTGCTGGGTCAGAGCGTGAATCAAGATAACCAGACCGTAATGGCCAGAGCTGTGATAGCAGGCAAAGCCGATGGCTTGCGAGTTGGGCAGAACGTCAATGTGCAGATCATGCAAAGCACCAGTCAAACCGGCTTCAAGGTGCCTAATACGGCGATTGCCCAAAATGACGGGCATGCTTATATTTTTGTGCGTAATCCAGACGGCTTTGTGGTGACGGAAGTTACGGTTACCGGCAAACAGGATGCGGAATCGATAGTCAGTGGGCCTTTATCTGGCGGCGAACAAATCGCAATCAAGGGCGCGGTAGCTATAAAAGCTAACTGGTTGGGCTTGGGGGGCGCTGAATAGTGGCGGGGCTGATCCGATTTGCATTGACGCAACGGCTTCTGATTTTACTCGGCGCATTTTTGTTGATGGGTGGCGGCTACTATGCCCTTAAACACATTCCTATCGATGCGTTCCCAGAGGTCTCGCCTACCCAGGTCAAGATCATCGTCAAAGCCAACGGCATGACCCCGGAAGAGGTTGAAGCGCGGATTACAGCGCCGATTGAGGTGGAGTTGCTCGGTATTCCGCATCAAACCATGCTGCGTTCGCTGGCTAAGTATGCGATTACCGATATTACCCTGGATTTTGAAGAAGGCACCGACATCTATTGGGCCAGACAGCAAGTAGCCGAGCGCCTGAACACTATCTGGGGCAGTCTGCCGGAGGGTGTCCAAGGCGGCATAGCGCCCCTGACCACGCCGTTGGGGGAGATGTTCATGTTTGCCATCGAGGGCGGCGATCTGACGCTGATGCAGCGGCGTGAGTTGCTGGATTGGACTATCCGCCCGGCGCTACGCACCGTAAGCGGTGTGGCCGATGTGAATGCATTGGGCGGTCAGGTGCGCAGTTTTGAGGTGGTGCCCGACAATATCCGCATGGCAGCGCGCAATATCGACACCCAGCAGTTGATGACGGCCCTGCAAAACAATAATCGCAACGATGGTGCCGGTCGGTTAACCGAGGGCGAGGAAGCTTTAATTGTCCGCGCGGAAGGCCGGATCAAAAATGAGCAGGATGTAAAGGCCATTGTGGTCGCTCAGCATCAAGGGTTGCCGATAAGAGTGGAAGATATTGCCGAGGTGCGGATAGGTGCGCTGACCCGCTACGGCGCGGTGAGCAAGGATGGCAATGGCGAAGCCGTTACCGCCGTGGTGCTGAGTTTGCGAGGGGCCAATGCCCGGCAAACTATCGAGCAACTGGAAATTAAAATGGCAGAATTGCAATCTGCCTTGCCCGAAGGCGTAAATCTCAAGGTGTTTTATAACCGGGGTGTGCTGGTAGGCAAAGCGGTCAATACGGTGTCCAAAGCCTTGATGGAAGCCATCGTGTTGGTGGTGGTGTTGCTGATCCTGTTTCTAGGCGACTTGCGGGCGGCGCTGACAGTGGCTTTAGCCTTGCCAATGGCTGCATTGGCGACCTTTATTTTGATGAATGCCTTTGGTATGTCTGCAAATCTGATGAGTTTGGGTGGTCTGGCGATTGCGATCGGGATGCTGGTGGATGGCGCGGTGGTGGTAGTGGAAAACGTGATTACCCAATTGGCGGATCATCACAAAACAGAACGCTTGCCACGCTTGCACCTGATTTACCGGGCTACCCGCGAAGTAGCGGTGCCGGTGACTTCCGGCATATTGATCATTATCATCGTGTTTTTGCCCCTGCTGACCTTGCAGGGCTTGGAAGGCAAGCTGTTTGGGCCGGTGGCGATGACTATCGTGTTTGCCTTGAGCGGTTCGTTGATTTTGTCATTGACGCTGATTCCGGTGTTGGCCTCGCTGTTGTTAAAACAGGTTTCGCATGAAGAACCGTGGTTGCCACGCAAATTATTGCAGTGGTATCAGCCAATTCTGGCCTGGTGTTTGGCTAACAGCAAGAAAGTGTTTATCGGTGCCGGTGTCATGTTGCTGGCCAGTGGGTTGGTGTTTACCCAAATCGGCAGCACCTTTATGCCGACTATGGACGAAGGCGACATTATCGTGCAACTGGAAAAGCTGCCATCGATTACCCTTAATGAGTCGGTAGCTTTGGACGATCGGGTACAGAAAAATATCCTTGAGCATATCCCGGAAGTGGCAACCGTAGTCTCGCGGGTCGGCACCGATGAATTGGGTTTGGACCCTATGAGCTTAAACGACACCGATACCTTTTTGATCTTAAAACCCAAATCCGAATGGCGGATGCAGACCAAGGAAGAATTGATCGAGGAAATTCGCAAGATAATGGTGCATACGCCGGGGATTTCGTTTGGTTTCACCCAGCCTATCGAAATGCGGGTGTCGGAGATGTTAACCGGTACCCGTGGCGATGTTGCCATCAAATTGTTCGGTATCGATTTGGATACGCTTAATCATAAAGCCGAACAAATAGAAGCCGTGTTAAAAACTATCCCTGGGTCCAGCGATGTCTTTACGCGTAAAAACGAAGGCATGCAGTTCCTGCAGCTCAGCATAGATCGAGAAGCTGCTGGCCGTTTTGGACTGGATAGCAATAGTATCGAAACCCTGTTGCGAGCTCAGATAGAAGGCTTACAGCTAGGTATTGTCCAGGAAGGTATCAAACGCACACCATTATTGTTGCGGGGCGATAGCAACACCGCCAATTTCGATAATCTGCAAATCAGTTTACCCAATGGTGGCCATGTGCCGATTACTGCTGTGGCGAAAATTAAAGCAGTGGAAGGCGTGGTTTCGATAGACCGGGAAAAAGGCCAGCGCTTTGTCGTGATTCGCTGCAACGTGGAAGGTCGAGATCTGGTTGGTTTTGTCGACGAGGCGCGAAAAGCCGTGGCCGAGCGGGTAAAATTAGCTAGCGGTTATCATGTCGCATACGGTGGGCAGTTTGAAAATCAGCAACGTGCGTCGGCGCGTTTATCGCTGGTAATTCCGCTGTCCTTAGGCTTGATTTTTCTGTTGTTGTTTTCCACCTTTGGCTCGGTCAGGCAAGCAATATTGGTGCTTTCCAATATTCCTTTGGCGATGATAGGCGGCGTGTTTGCTCTGTGGTTGTCCGGTGAATATCTGTCGGTGCCCGCTTCGGTGGGCTTTATTGCGTTACTGGGTATAGCGGTTTTGAATGGCGTGGTGATGGTCAGTTATTTTAATCAGTTATGCGCTACCGGTATGGAATTGTCGCGGGTGGTTATTATTGGTTCCGGTCGGCGGTTGCGGCCGGTGTTGATGACAGCCAGTATTGCTGCATTCGGCTTGATTCCTTTGTTATTTGCCTCAGGGCCCGGCTCGGAAATTCAGCGGCCTTTAGCGATAGTGGTCACCGGTGGCTTGTTGTCTTCTACCGTATTGACCTTAATTTTATTACCGATTCTGTATCAATTATACGGGCGCAATCCAGAGAGTAGCAGATGAGCGAAGCGTTTTTATTGACGGTGAATGCGCCGCCAAGTTTGGAGGATGCCTTGGTCGATTTTCTACTATCGCTGGAATGGCGGCAGGGTTTTACCAGTTTTCCGGCGAACGCTCACGATCATAACCATCAAGGCCTGTCGCTGGCGGAGCAGGTCAGTGGGTACCAACGCAAAATTCGTTTTCAAATGTATGTCGAAAAGCAGAACATTTCTGCTTTATTGACTAAGCTAAAGGTAGAGTTTGCTGGATCAGGCTTACATTACTGGTTGGTGTCGGCCATTGAGCAGGGTGTGGTTTGATCATAAAGTATGCAGAAATCAACTTACAATGCTAAAGTCGAGCAAACTACGGTTACACATTTTTTTTGAATGAGCTATTTTCTCTGCCATACATAGCCCCATGAACATTTTTTTGCGACGAATTCCTGCTAATACCAGGCATATAGAAATTTCCGAATTTGTAGCGCCGGCTTTGAAAACTGGTATTTTTAGAAAATCGGGACGTATTGTCGATGTCGAGATACTGTCATTACAGGATACCCGCTTAGGTACTATCGAATATCACGGCTTGGTGACGCTGGATTCAGATCTTACCGTGCAGCGCGTGATAAAAGGTCTGCAGAATCGACGCTTTAACGGCAGAATGGTGGCTGTCAGGCCTTATTTTCACCGGAGCTGGTACAACGATCCTCGCCAAACCCAGGATACGGTGTCCTCCGGCATTATCGAAAAGCGTAAAGGCGACCGCAGGCGCGGTAGATATTTGCAAGTGATCAAAAATGTGTCTGATCGTTTTAACAGCGAAGACGACTTTTTTAACACCGTTAATCATCAGCAGTTTTCCATATCCTTCATCGTGCCGGTAGGTATGGTAGATGTGATGATAGAGTGTCTGGCCAGTTTTGAGCAGGAACAGCTGGATAGCGAAAATGGTGCGCATAGCATCACCAAATTTATGACTGAGGCTGATGATGAAGATCAGCTTTCTGCGCGTTTTCAGATTTATGCCGAGAAAATAGCTATTTCGGGATTATTAGAAAAAATTAAGACCCATTTTTCAGGCTCTGGCATCCATTACTGGATTATGCCGGTGGTGGAGAAAGGTGAGATTTAGAGAAGAATGGGATGTGGGGGAATAAAAGCAGTTATTCACATCCCCTCACCCTGACCCTCTCCCTGAGGGAGAGGGTAAAGACGGTAAACCAACGCTAATTTCGTTAAAAAGCGTTGGTTCTATCTGGCGTCCGTTAAAGCGGATATTATTTTTCCAGCAACGCAAATTTACCGGATTTGCCGTTCCATTCGTCTGCATCAGGCAGCGAGTCTTTCACTTCAGTGATAACCGGCCATTGTTTGGCCAACTCTGCATTCAGTGCTGCGAAATGCTCTTGACCTTCAGGTAGCTCGTCTTCAGCATGAATAGCATTAGCCGGACACTCAGGTTCGCACAAGGTGCAATCGATACATTCGTCAGGATCGATGACCAGAAAATTTGGACCTTCATGAAAGCAATCGACTGGGCATACGTCAACACAGTCGGTGAATTTGCATTTGATGCAGTTCTCGGTAATTACAAAAGCCATATTGTTCTTCCAAGGTTAGGTAAATGAACAAGTCTCCGTGCATTGCGGAAACTGTATGGTTAAAAATGCACCTGCCGCGGAACGCGGCAGGTGGCTGATCGGCAATATTAAGCAGTTTAAGGGCCGAACAAAGTCAGCCCAAGTCATGCTTATTTGTCTTTGTTACGTTCCTTAACTTCTTTGATCACTTCTTCCGCGACGTTGCGTGGGCAAGCGGTGTAGTGCGAGAACTCCATGGAGAACTGGCCGCGACCTGAAGTCATGGTACGCAAATCGCCAATGTAACCGAACATATCGCTCAGTGGTACGTCAGCTTTGATACGCACACCGGTGATGCCTGCATCTTGCGATTTGATCATGCCGCGACGACGGTTCAAGTCACCAATAACGTCGCCGACGTGCGCATCTGGCGTGAATACGTCAACTTTCATGATCGGTTCCAGCAGTTGCGGATTGCCTTTTGGGATCGATTGACGATACGCGGCGCGAGCGGCGATTTCAAAAGCAATAGATGACGAGTCAACCGCGTGGAAGCCACCGTCGGTCAAAATAACCTTGAAGTCCAAGCAAGGGAAGCCCGCCAGAACACCTTTGTCGATACTGGCTTTAAAGCCTTTTTCAACCGCAGGCCAGTATTCGCGAGGCACGTTACCACCGGTAACTTGTGATTCAAATACAAAACCGCTACCAGCTTCACCTGGCTCGATGATGTAATCGATTTTCGCGTATTGACCAGAACCACCCGATTGTTTTTTGTGGGTGTAGCTGTCTTCGATACGTTGGGTAATGGTTTCGCGGTAAGCAACCTGTGGTTTACCCACGTTGACGTCTACGCCATGAGTACGGCGCAAAATGTCGACTTTGATGTCAAGATGCAACTCGCCCATACCTTTGATGATGGTCTCGCCGCTTTCTTGGTCGGTTTCGACGCGGAAAGACGGATCTTCCTGCACCATTTTACCAATCGCGATGCCCATTTTCTCGTTGCTGCCTTTGTCTTTTGGCGAGATAGCAATCGAGATGACGGGATCAGGGAATACCATCGGTTCCAGAGTAGCCGGTTGGTCTGGGTCGCACAAGGTATGGCCGGTTTGCACGTTTTTCAAACCGATCAAGGCCACGATGTCACCCGCTTGCGCGGTTTCGATCTCGTTGCGGTCATCGGCATGCATTTCCACCATACGGCCAATACGCTCGGTTTTGCCGGTAAAGGTGTTTAACAGCGTGTCGCCTTTTTTGATGCGGCCGGAGTAGATACGGACAAAGTTCAAGGCGCCGAAACGGTCATCCATGATTTTGAAGACCAGTGCGCGCAATGGACGGTCGGCAGAAACAGTGGCGTATTCGCCAGTTGGTACGCCTTCCAGATCAGTTTCAGGTTGTGGATTGACTTCGGTTGGATTAGGCAAATACTCGATAACGCCGTCCAATACCAACTGCACACCTTTATTTTTGAACGATGAACCGCAGAAAGTCGGGAAGAAATCCATCGCGATTGTACCTTTACGGATGCAATGTTTGATTTCTTCGATGGTAGGCTCTTCGCCTTCCAAATATTTTTCCATGATGGCGTCGTCTTGATCGGCAACTTGGTCGATCAATTTTGCGCGCCATTCTTCGACTTGCTCTGCCATGTCCGCAGGCACGTCTTGAATTTCGTATTTCAATGGATCGCCGGAGTTATCCCACACCCAAGCTTTACGGGTCAGCAAATCGACAACGCCAACAAAGTTTTCTTCTTCGCCGATAGGCAAGGTCATTACGACAGGTTTTGCGCCCAATACTTGTTCGACCTGTTTAACGACGCGATAGAAGTCTGCACCTAATCTGTCCAATTTGTTGACGTAGATTACGCGAGATACTTTGGAGTCGTTCGCATAGCGCCAGTTGGTTTCGGACTGGGGCTCAACACCGCCCGAACCGCAGAACACGCCGATACCGCCATCGAGGACCTTGAGGGAGCGGTATACCTCGACCGTGAAGTCGACGTGCCCCGGGGTGTCGATGACGTTGAAGCGGTGGCCTTTCCAGAAGCAGCTGATGGCCGCGGACTGGATGGTG
>CAIOHN010000220.1 GCA_903858105.1 uncultured Pseudomonadota bacterium
CGTTGTTCCGTCAATTGCCCCTGGCCAAAACCGTCGAAGACTTCGAGGCATTGCTACCTTGGCAACTCGTCGAGCCAAAAATCGCATAAACTGCTACGGCTTTTTTCAAAAAATCAATCGCGTGGTTTAAAGGGCGCATACTGATTACCATCAGCGAGAAGTTAAAATTTTAACGTTATCTTATTTAAGATGAATCCGAATCAATCCCCGAACGTCGGCGACCAGCTAACCTTGCCTACAAAAAGCAAAAAGATTTTGTGTGTGGATGACGATGAATTTATTTTGTTTTACTTAGATCAAATTCTGGGCGATGTGTATCAGACTTATTTAACAACCTGTACAGAGGAGGGCCTAAAACTCTTGGAATACAATCAAGATATTGCTGTAATTATCTCCGATTATGAAATGCCGTCGATGAATGGTATTGATTTTTTACAGCGTGCCTACCTCATCGCTCCCCGCGCTACCCAACTGTTGCATACCGGCTGTGGTCAGCTTGATTTGCGCACTAAAGCGTTCAATGAAAACCACGTCTATCGTGTTTTAGAAAAACCAGTCCCTAATGAAGTTCTAAAAAACCTTGTAGCTGAAGCCTGTGATTTTTATAAAAGTGGGTAAGGCCGCTCTTAGACTTTTACCTGCCATTCCCTTGAAATTCTTCATGGTCTCTTATCGGTCGAATTTCGCCTGCCACTGTAAGATTAAGTTGAAACCACTAATCTAAATTGCCTGATAAGACCTGGACTTTTAAACCTAAGCGCATCGGCTACTAGATTCAGTTCTGTTGCACCTTAGTCTTCGATCAGTTCACTTAAATCTAAGGCTTGTGGGTTAACGTCAGCCTCGACCGCTCGCCGTAATGTTCCTGGCTTTTTACGCAGTGAATACGCGCGCATCACCGTCAGTGGCGCAAATTCAAGGCCTTTAATTTTTGTATGTACAATGATGACAGGCTTATTGAAATTTATGTTTTTTTCATCATCCAGCGGTACAGTCCACCTGCCACCATAATTCTTACGAACCACCTCACCAAGATGTCTGGCAAAGGAAACGATTAAACTCGCTTGGGTATCGCTATTAACTCCATCCGCCAGCAAATCAAACAAAACTTCTAACCGCTCAAGATCATCAAGTGACAAATCAAGCGTTATGCGTCTGTTTGTCGCCTCTTCATGCAGCGCTTCCAACTGATCATCCATCACCATCAAAAAGCTATCAAAGTCCTCTAAAGCCAGCTCTTTTGTCTTCAAAATATCAGGACGAAGCATCAGCAGAAACTAGCATATTTACTAAACTCTGATCGTTTATTTGCTTTGCAAAATCCAAAGGACTTCTACCTGCCCTATTTTTATGCCTTATATCTGGATTAAATCGTAGAAAATACTTTACAATTTCATAATCCCCTCTAGCATTAAAAACAGCCGTCCATACAGGCTGATTTCCATAATCATCCTCAATATTCAGTGAGCCTCCACTATTTAAAATCAACTCAGCAATATCCAAGACTTTATGATTTGCCGCATAGTGTAACGGCGTCTGCGACTTTATATCTTGATGATTAACATTAATATTTCTGCTTATTAGCGCCTTCGCAAAAGCAAAATTATTATATGCCACAGCTTCATGCAACATATTTTGACCATCCTCGTTGGCCTGATTTATATATACTTTATCAATTTCAGAATAAAAACCATTTTTATCATTTAACCGAATAGCTTGAAATAAACTCATGCTATTTACCTAATACTATGCCGTGTTAGGTTGAAAAGCACCTTAAAAATTATTTAATTAAATCTGGGATAATGCGGTAGCCCTATAAAAGCGCTATCGTCAATATCAAACGCTTTCACAACTCCAGCAACTTCCAAAGCCCAATAACCAAAGAATCCTCCACCCTCTGGCCCCTTGTGACACTCGTACCAATACGTCGGATTCATATTGCCATACCATCCGGCAAGGAATTCACCAATCAAATGACTTCTTTCCGGCTCGATTGCGTCAATTGCCTTGTACAGTGATTGGTAAACGGCAGGAAATGCCAGCGCAGAGACTAATGGTCTGTCTTTAACTCTAGTCGCAACAAGCCGTTCATACAGCGCGTCTTTGCCAATATTTCCAATACAATGGATTAGTCGATTAAATTTCGTCTCATCAATATTTAAAATTATCGCTAAAGAAATTAGCCACATTGAAACCACATAATCCTCCAGTTCAGAGAATCTGGGAAAGGTATATTGGCTTGACTTGGCTACTTCGGCAGCCATATTGCAGTATTTTTCCAACGCGGTTAGAACGCCTGCAAAGTAACCGTCCAATTTCAAAACGTCATCCCCCAATGCATAACGAATTAACACATGCTGGTAAGTCTCTCGAAACAAAGCATACTGATATGTCATTTTTTTCGGCACAGGCGCATTAGATTGCGCCAGTTTCAGTTCCATCTCTGGAATGCGCTTCTGCAGATATGCATCTTTTGCAAAAAAATATTCTTCGCTCATCACATTAATTCGCGTACCCATCAAGGCTCCCCATCCAGCAACATTTTTTTTGTTACGTTTCCTGGCTCATCCACTTTCAAAACCCAACGCTCAACTGATCCATCCAAATCGGCATCTCTAATTTTCGCAGCTGTCGTCGGCCCGACCTCACGGTCAAGCCTAGCATCAATCCACTCCGGACTCATCTGCTTTGTTCCGTCTTTAAGCGTATTAAGATTTGCTGAACCATATTTTGCCTCAGTAATCACGTAATCTGGCGGCGGCTTGGTATTTTCCCAAACGCCATCAATCCCTCTTCCCTTTGGAGTATCACCCTCCTTAACCAAATTCCCATTTAGTTTTTTAAAACCGCTATTTTCCATGTATTCATCGGCTTTTGCTTCACCAAATACACCTTTTTCAGCGGTTGTTTTTTTCTTCGGCTCTACTGATTCTGCACTGGGGGATTCTTCACGATTGGCAACACTTTTTTGCCGTTCCATTTCAGCTTTCAATTGCGAAGGCGTCGTAGTCGGCACAGACTCATTCTTCGCCGCCGTGGGTATCGATTTACGCATCAACTTGGGATTGCGCGCCACATCGTTCCAGTTCTTCTCCAGCCACAAGGCAAACTCGTCGGGCAATTTGCTTTTTCTCAATATGGCTGTCACCTCGGCCAAACTGGCATCGACTGTCGCCTTGACTCCGACACTAGGCAGCGAACCTGCGGTCGAGAGACTGGCTTTGGCAGTCGACATGGCGGCATTTTTCAGCACATAAGCCAAAATACCTTGCAGAATAAGCCTGACCAACACGGCAACAGCCCGCGCCAGTTGCCGGGCGGCCTGATTGATGCGCTGTTTTTTGTCCTGAGGATACTCGGCGGCATGCCAGGCGATACTGCAGGCATCAGAAACAATGAAGGCTAACTCGCCTAAACCCTCGCCAATCGCCTTGATCAAAAAACCCAAGCCCATCCAGGTTAAGATTGCCGTGCTGACTTCGGCGCCAAGTTGCGCGCCCACTACCGCGCCGGGTGCGGCGCCAACACCGCCAAACAAAAAGCCTATCGCGCCACCAAGCGCCGCGCCGCCAACAGTACTCAAGCCAATCACCGCCAGCATTTCCAGCAAACCCGGTATAAAGCTTTGCAATACACCTTTTAGTTGATAACCGGTTTCTTCAAGCACCGCCGCCGGCCATAACTCATCAGCCAACTTCAATACTTGATAGATACATTTGGCGCGCTGATAAAGACCAGGATCGGCGATTTGCTGCGGCGACCAATTGGCCGCTACGGGTGCTTCGGGATAAATGAGACTAGCGGCCAATTGCCGGTCAGCCAGCGGCGAGCCAACAGCACTGCTGCCGCCGGTACCGCTACCACCTCTGGGCGAGCCGGGGTGAGCAGTCACGCCGACTGCTGTTTTATACGGTGAGTTTTTCAAGTCAGACATCAGTAAAGGTCGGTTAATTAATCTTTACTATGCCGCCTTTCAAAGTCAGCGAGCCGTCACCGCTGACGGTAGTGGCAAGGCCTTTAACGTCTACTGAGGTTTCGCCTTGAATTTTAATGGTTGAGCTTTTGATGGTAATGCTACTTGCCTCGATTTTAATGCTGCTGCTACCCACTTTTAGCTCGATGGACTGCATCGCTTCTTCCTCGATTTTGCCATTATCGACCTTGACAGTGCGATTACCGGCTTTCACTGTCAGCAGGTCATTGCCCTGATCCAGCGTCACCGTGCGATCGTTATAAATATCGATGGTTTGGTCGCCGGCGTCTTTTTTCTCAAAACCGATTTTTTGCACATCATTGTTTTCGACAATCCGGGTGAAGTTTTTTTCGGCATGCATATAAACTTCTTCTTCGCCTTTTTTATCCTCAAAGCGGATTTCGTTGAAGTTGTCTTCCGCGCCATCCGGCGTACTGCGAGTTTTGATACCGCTCTGGGTTTTGTTGGCATCCAGATCGTAAGGCGGCATTTGATCGGCGTTATACACTCGGCCGGTGATGATCGGACAATCTGGATTGCCTTCCAGAAAATCGACGATTACTTCCTGCCCCACACGCGGGATAAATACACCACCCCATTTTTTGCCTGCCCAAATTTGCGCGACACGCACCCAGCAGGAACTATTTTCGTTTTTGGTTCCCAGCCTGTCCCAGTGAAACTGCACCTTGACCCGACCGTATTTATCAGTAGTGATTTCTTCGCCTGACCGGCCAACGACTATCGCAGTTTGTACACCTTGAATGATAGGTACCCGACTTAGACGCGGTGGCCGAAAATCAAATTCACTAGCGATGACGTTATAGGCGCATTGATATTCCTGGATGCTATTGGCAATACCATTTGATTCGTAACCGTTATTTTGAATCTGAAACTGGGTAGACACCGTCAGATACTGGCGATTCTGATCCGCGCGCGGATAATCCTTCAGCGAAAATTTATACCCCGTCGCCAGGCGCCGCACATTACCGCGCGCCGAAATACGTTCAAATTCGGCGCGTAATTCTTCCATACGGATTTTGGTGAGACGGTCGCCCTCGGCCTTGGCGGTGTATTCGCCGGGATAATCGTAGACTACCTTATCGGCCAACTCATGCTCGGCCTTGATGATCTCTTCGGTTTTCAAGTCCTCGGTAGGCGCTTCAAAGTTGAAATCGTTTAAGCGATAAGTGCCGGACTGGATAGTCTGACTTAAGCTCCACTCATAGATATTCTCCTCCTCGCGCTGCTCCATATTGGTCATCGGAAAATACGCAATACTGGCGTTACCGGAAATATCCTCGTGCCCCTCCATGTTGTCGCACAGCACCATGGTATGGCCGTCTTGGCTATGTTTGAAGTAGTAATAAATGCCTTCTTCTTCCAGCAAGCGACTAATAAAGTTGAAATCGGTTTCGCGATACTGCACACAGTATTCGCGTGTAGGATACGTCCCGGTCAAACTCTCTTCCACGTCGGTATAACCATGATCGGCTAGTATGGTTTTGACAATATCGGGAACCTTGGCTGGTTCGGACATGATTCGACAATTATTGGCCCGTGTCAGCAGCCAGACTTTGGGCTGCACTGTGGCCCGATAGTAATATAGATTACCCAACATGCCGAACTGACTGACCCGCGTAACCAAACCACTGTAGTAGCGAAATTCGCCGTCGCCCAATTCCAGCTTTACCGTCATATCCTTGCCCAACAAGCTCTGCAAATCGACGCTATTGTTCGCGCTCAGCAATTCCAGCTCGTATTCAAACAAGCGGCTAAGTTGCTCCGTACCTGTCATCCGATAAAGCAATAAGGAGTCACCTGCCGGTTTTATAATTGAAGCAACGCGATTATTTTGAGAGTTAGGCATGGTTTAGTCCTGTATCGAGCTTTTAGTCGGCATGTTTAGAATGTTTAACCAATCAGTACGGTAGGAAAACCGACGACGATAGTGCCGCCATGCGCACAGCTATCGCCCATTCTGGCTGCGGGCAGATTGGCGATCATCACCGTCGCCGAGCCCTTGGCGATAGTATCCGGTGGGCCGACGCAGGTCGCCATATCAGTAGCGCGAGCAGCCGGAATATTTCCGATTAACACGGTCGGCGCCCCCGGCGGCAATATAGGCCCACCGACATGCGGCACAGGGCCGGTAGTCATCGGGCAGACATGCATATCGGAAATACGTGCAGCGGGTTGACCCATGATTTACTCCTGCTTAAGTGGATTGCCAAACCCGGCCATTACCACCGTTGGCGATGTCTATGCCCTGCTCGATGAAAAACAGGTATTTTTCTTGGGCTTTTTCCGGCTGTGTTAGCGTAGCCGCCAACATGACAGCACCCGCGACGGCTTTGGCGGTTAAATTGTCGGCGGGCGGTACCGATGGCACATCTTCCGGCGCCATGCTGCCTTCGCTCCAGAATGCCGCCATAGCAGCCCAGGCGGCGGGATTTTCAAAGGATGCAGCATGTGCGGCGTTATTAGCCGCGCGCCGATTGGTCTCAGTAGGCTTGAAAACCCACAACTCAGCCGACTCCAATGCCTTGATCACTTCCGGCTTGGTGTCCGGCCCGATAGCGCTACGAGCACAAATGCAGGCCCACCAAGTCGATTCGCGCTTGGGTAAGGCTCTGGCTAAAAAACGTACCGCATCGGGATATAGCGCTTGTCCGAGCAAGGCGTTTAAAAAATCGACGGGCGGCAAGTCGGCTTGCAAACACGCTAGCGCTTGCGGGTCTAATTGAATATCCTGGCAAATAACCGCAGCTGCAGGAATTAAGACTTTTGTCAAAGACGCCACGTCTGCCATAGGTTCCTCATTGTCCAAGTGTCTTATTGATTAACATTGCTATGTGCAACTACCAAAAAGCCATTTACCGGCTCTCCTGCCTCATAACGCAGCATGACTTTATCAAGCTTTTTGAGTACCAGACCTGCCGATTGAATCACGCTTTGTAAGTAAGACTCGTCGTGACTAAATCGACCGTGCGGATGAATTACGTAGCCTTGATCCAGAGACTTATCGGAGCGCTCCACGGTAAAGATGAAATAGCCGCCAGGCAATAAAGCCTGCGCCGCCGCCTTGCTAACATCCGCCAGGTCGCCGAAGTAAACCAAAGTATCGGCCGACACAATCACATCGTAACAAGCCGGATGCGCCTGGATAAATGCTGTCAATTCCGACTGCACTAACTGGTGGTAGCAGTTGCGCTTTTCAGCTTTTTCCAACATCTTAACCGATAAATCCACACCAGTTATCGTCTCGGCAAAGGGTTGCAACAATGGACCGCAAAGCCCTGTTCCGCAGCCGGCGTCAAGTATTGTTAACCCTTGCGCCATCGATTGATGAATTTCCTTTACCGCATCTGCTACTAAAAACGGGGCCTTATACTCGAGCCGCTTGAGCACCATGTCGAAACTATCGGAAAAGCTATCGAACGTTTTACAGATATACTCATCCGATGCTCTGGGTAAAGACAATTCGCCCGTGTAAGACTCCAAGCGATGCACCGCCAGGGGATTTTGGGGATCATGTTCCAGCCACTGTTTGACTAAAAGAATCGCTTCATCCACATTACCTTGCAAATATAGTACGACGCATAAGTTTTCGTAATTTTCCGCTAAATAGGGCTTTAGTTGTAAAACCTGCCGATAGGCTTGCGCTGATTTCACGAAATTGCCTTGTTTTTTAAACACATTACCTAAGTTCCGATAAAACTCGGAATTATCAGGCATTAGGCTAACGGCCATGGTAAACGCCTCAACGGCTTCCTCGAATCGAGACAAATGGCCCAGCACAATGCCAAAGTTACTGTAGGCTGCGGCATTTTGCGGATTCAAATCCAAAGCCTTGCTATACGCATCGGCAGCTTGTTCAAATTGCTCTAGCTTATTGTAAATATTGCCTAAATTATTATAGGCATCTGAATATTGCGGGGCTTGCGCCAGCGCTTGCCCGATTAAATTAATCGCCGCATCGCTGTCACCCTTCTGGTGCATCAATAAACCATAAAAATGCAAGGCTTCGGCGCAGGTCGGAAACGCCTCAAGTATCGCGCGGTAAACTGCTGCGGCCTCGTCCAATTGACCGGTCTGATGCAACCTAATTGCTGCGGCCAGGGCGTAGTCCAGGTCTACGCTGTCTTCGGTTGCTGCATTTTGTTCTGTCATGTGTTTAACCTTAATTTGATCATCGCAATTCGGAAAATATGATCCCCCCATTGCCCTGAATTTTTTAATCTATCGTCACTTTAGTCAGCAAAGCAAAACTTGCTTTTCCGAACATAAAATTGGCGTCGATAATCGCTGTTATCAAACCACTAAGCGTTCAAAAAGTCTTTTCCTGCATACAAGGCTTTTTCCACCGCACTCAGTTCTCTGGTATGACTTTGAGCCAATTTCAACAAGCCCTTCACTACATTGTCATCGCTACCAAAACTAAAGCCAGCGTCGTCCAGGTACTTTGAACCCCATATTTTTAACGAATCGACATATTGGCAACCCGCATCGAATTCCGCTTGGGTTACGATAGTATCGTCGCCTTTATACATTTTTAAAAAGCGCATCTTATCGCCGCAGATGCCGCTGTTTAAGGCCAACACCGACACAGCAGGCAGATCGACCGCGTAGCTTTTAAACCAATTATTGAAGGCAATCGGTCGATTGTGTATGGAACTTGGTTCATTTCGAGCTTGCCAAAATTCCTTCGCCTCGCCAAAGAAGCCATTCATCCTATAAATTTCGACAATCTTCCAGATAGTTTTCACCAGGGCCTCAACTATCGAAACGATCAAGGAACCCAAAGCGGATGCGCCGTATGTTGCAAACTCCAGCCCCAGTTTCAGACCGCCTTTCAACACGTCATACAAACCACTGCCCACGCTAAACCACATAGCCTTGCGGATGGCCTCGACTATCGTACCGGGATGACCGAATAGTACTTCTACATTACGACCCGCCATCCATTCTTTAAATTTGGTAATACCGGCATCGACAGTGTTAGCAACGCCTTTGGCGATATCCAAACCGGCACCTATGAATGGCGCAGCGGCTTTTAAAAAGGTCGCCGCCAAAAAGTCGATCAGTTTTCTCAAGATACCGGGAAGATATTGCAGTGCTGCGGCAGTCGGATCGCTACGGATTTCACTAATCTTTTCGCGGGCTTGAGACAGCTTTTCTCTAATGGCTGCCAAAATCTTTTCGCCGCAAGAATAGAGCACCGCCCGAATCTTTTCCCAGATCTCTCGCAATTTACTATCCCTGGGCGGAGTGACGGTGTTATTGAGTAGTTGCTGACTTGCATAGGTTTTTGGACCGGTACTGGAGCGAATTGACGTCTCTAGTGTTTCCGCCAGCATTCCGCTAGGCGTTTTTACTTTTTCCAACACATCCTTCGCTTTGCCTATAGCCGGATTTAGATCAGTGGCGGAGAAATCCAAGGCCGAGGTCGTGACGTCGATAGCACCTTCCAAAGCCACTCTAAAAATACTGTCTTCGCAGGATACATTGGAAAACAGATAGAGCACACCAAGCCGGGAGTTAATAAGATCCGCCTCCATAAAGGCCTTAGCGCCTTGAGCGACATCGGTATCGCCAACACCCCGTAACTGTTGCTCCAATAAAGTCACCATCTTATTTTTGTCTCTGTCGGCTGACTTCCAAGACTCGCCGCTGGCTTTACTGGCTTGCCAGATGGCAAACTTCTGTCTCACTCTGGCCAATGCGGTTAAGGATGGCCCGCGTTCGTACATCAATAATTCAGCGTCAAGCGCTTTCAATTGCGGGCTTCTGACATGAAACAACACAGCGGTGTCTTTGGTCCATTCCTTATGAGACACCAAGGTCGGTAATGTAACACTTGTTCCAGACATAGTTTTTTCCTCCGATCAAATCGTTTCAGTGTGACAACAAACACAAACAAGGCTGTCCCATCCACAAGGTATGCTGTTTATGCATTCATCCTAATCCCGCCTTCTGATGCGTAAATCCGTTTACGCTTTCGACCAAGATCCTGTGGCTTTCGACGCGGCAACTGCAACAAGCTAAGTGAATACAGCTAAGGATATTTAATCAATTCTTGTGCCAAACCTTGCCCAACGAAATACCAACGCTTCAACCGATTGTTTTAATAAGCCTTATTGGTCTTGGTAATATTTAGCTGTAGTTAACTACCCGGTCATAAAGAAGATTATGCATACGGTATTTCGCTTGAGATACGACATATCGTAATTTCAACTATGCATGCCAATTCTTTAATCGCCGCTTTTGAAAAATCTTATCCGCAGCCCAGAACGATTTGGCTATGGAAAGCGATTAATATCAACGTAGCGGTGGTGCCGAATCCATTTTTATTGACTACCACGCTATTCAAATTCATACATAAACTCCCCTTCAACCACGTTGACATGCACTTTTGCAATCGACTGCCCCTCAACCATCCTGGTCAAAAACTCCTCGCTGATCTTAGGCAAAACGGTATTGGTTAAAATCGAATCGATCATCCGTCCACCACTTTCCAGTTCGGTACAGCGACTGGCGATTAATTTGATCACCTCGTCATCGTAAGTGAACGGCACTTTGTGGCTTTCGGCGATACGTTTTTTGATGCGACCCAGTTGTAGTCTGGCAATGGCGCCTATCATTTCGTCGTTTAGCGGGTAGTACGGGATAACGACCAAACGACCCAACAGCGCGGGTGGAAATACTTTTAGCAACGGCTCGCGCAAGGCTTTGGCGATGCCTTCTGGCTCCGGCATCAATTCGGGATCGGCGCATAAACCAGAAATCAAATCCGTACCGGCGTTGGTGGTCAGCAAAATCAGGGTATTTTTAAAATCAATCACCCGGCCTTCGCCGTCTTCCATCCAGCCTTTGTCAAACACTTGAAAGAAAATCTCGTGCACATCGGGATGGGCTTTTTCTACTTCATCCAGCAGCACCACGCTGTAAGGTCTGCGGCGCACGGCTTCGGTCAACACCCCACCTTCGCCATATCCGACATAGCCCGGAGGCGCGCCTTTTAAGGTGGACACGGTATGCGCTTCCTGGTATTCACTCATATTGATGGTGATGACGTTTTGCTCGCCGCCGTACAGTGTTTCGGCCAGGGCCAACGCGGTTTCGGTTTTACCGACGCCTGACGTTCCAGCCAGCATAAATACGCCAATCGGCTTGTTGGGATTGTCCAAACCTGCTCTTGAAGTCTGGATGCGCTTGGCAATCATTTCCAGCGCATGCCGCTGACCAATGATGCGTTGCTCCAGCAAGTCGGGTAGTTTCAGTACGGTTTCGATTTCGTTTTTCACCATGCGACCAACCGGAATACCGGTCCAGTCCTGCACCACAGCACCCACGGCTTGCTGATCGACAGTCGGTAGAATCAGCGGCGACTCGCCTTGTTGTTGTTGCAGTTGGGCTTGTAAAGCCTTTAGCTCTATCAGCAAGGCAGCGTGGTCATCCGGCGTTTCTGTGCTTTCGGTGGCCACATTATCGACAGGCTTGCCCCCGGCTCTAAGCTTGGCGCGCAAATCCAGAATTTTGCCGACCAATTCTTTTTCCGCAGTCCAGCGCAGATCCAGCGCTGCCAAACGTTGCTTTTCGGCTGTTAGTTTTTCGTTTGCCAGATTCTCCCGCGCCGAGACTTCTACCCCCACCGCTTTTTCTCTGCCGATGATTTGTAACTCGGTTTCCAGGGCTTCGATGCGTTTGCGGCTATCGTCCACTTCTGCGGGTACGGCGTGTTGGCTAATGCTTACTCTGGCGCAGGCAGTGTCTAACAAGCTAACCGCTTTATCCGGCAATTGTCTGGCCGGAATGTAACGATGCGAGAGCTTTACCGCCGCTTCCAAGGCTTCGTCCAATATCAATACTTGGTGATGTTTTTCCTGCACCGATACCACGCCGCGCATCATGCCGATGGCTTTTTCTTCGCTGGGCTCCAGCACTTGCACCACTTGAAAACGCCGGGTCAAAGCCGGGTCTTTTTCGATATGTTTTTTGTATTCCGCCCAGGTGGTCGCGGCGACGGTACGTAATTGGCCGCGCGCCAAGGCTGGTTTTAAAAGATTGGCGGCGTCACCGGTGCCGGCCGCGCCACCCGCGCCCACCAGGGTATGCGCTTCGTCGATAAACAAAATAATCGGTTTGGGCGACGCTTGAACTTCTTCGATGACTTGGCGCAAGCGGTTTTCAAATTCACCTTTCATGCTGGCCCCGGCTTGCAACAAACCCACGTCCAAGGTGCGCAAGGTCACGTCGCGCAAGGAGGGCGGTACGTCACCGGCGACGATTTTTAAGGCAAAGCCTTCCACTACCGCAGTCTTTCCTACACCCGCTTCGCCGGTTAGGATTGGATTGTTTTGACGGCGGCGCATCAGAATATCAATAACCTGACGGATTTCTTCGTCGCGGCCAACAATAGGGTCGATTTTGCCGGTGCGCGCCTGTTCGGTGAGATCGACAGTAAATTGCTTGAGCGCTTCCTGCTTCCCCATTGCCGCTGGCGGAATGGCGCCACTGGCTTCGCCTGGCGTAGCGCCAGTTTGAAAACCATCGTTTGCGATCAACCCGTCTTCCGGAGATCCGGCGACGATGCGCACAAATTCGTCGGACACCGAGTCCGATTTGAGCTTGTCGAATTCGCGGGAAATGCCGATCAACTCGTTACGTAGCGATTTTGTCTTCAACATACCGACCAACAAGTGGCCGCTACGCACCTGGCTTTCGCCGAACATCAAGGTGCCAAACACCCAACCGCGCTCGACACTTTCTTCGATATGCGGCGAAAAATCAGAAATTGCCGTAGAACCGCGCGGCAGCCTGTCCAAAGCATCCGTCACTTCCTTGGCAATCACCGAGCTATCCAGACCGTAATGTTTTATCAGCCGATGAATATCGGAATCCGGCAGTTGCAACAACTGACTTAGCCAATGCACCAACTCGACGTAGGGGTTGCCGCGTAGCTTGCAAAATACCGTTGCACCCTCGACGGCTTTGTAACAAACCCGGTTTAACTTCCCAAACAACTTGACCCGACTTATTTCTGCCATTGTTATTATTCCTGTCGCTAAAAGTGTTTAAATCCTTGATTAATCAACTTATCCTGATGAAAGGATTAAGCATTAAATCGTTGGCATCCTGGTCGCTGTTACGCGACCCTAACCACATACTCCAACCCAGCCGGGCATCGCCGTTCATGCTGAATGCGTTACGTTCTGCAGGCTGACCCAAGGCCAACTCCTGTGGCACTTCGGTCTTGTCCAGTGTCAGTTGTGCTTCCCAGACAAATTCGTCGCCGATGTAGTTGCGGACGATGGCCACCAATTGCGCCAGCAATACCGCACCGGGTAATAAGGCCAGATATTGCGCCAGTTTCAACGGCCCCAGCACCAATCTAAATTTATGCTGGCAACCCCATACCGAGGCTCCCAACAGCGCCGACTGCCCCAAACTGGCGATGTCGGCGCTAAATCCCAAGCGGGTTTGATCACGTAGCTGAATATCCATCCATTCGCCGACAAACTCATCCAGTTGCACCCGTACATTAAGTACGTCAGATACAATCGCCTGCAATCCGGCTGGATGCTTGGTCTGCCCGGAAAAATGTCCGGCATAAAACAGTTTGGCCCTATCCTCCAGCGCATCACGCTCACGAAACGCCTGGCCGCCTATGCCAAGCAAAGATCCCACATAAAAACCAAAACGGTCGGTTTCTGGACGGTCATACTGAACAGTCGGACGCGCATTAGCCCATGCCCGGTAAAACAGGCTGATCATCCGATGATGGAAGATGTCAGCAAAGCGAGCAAAGGTCGGGTCGTGGTGATGCCGCAACCGCTCTCTGGCATATTCGGTCAGATGCAAAGGCAAAGGGCCATTGGGGCCAAACAAACCTAAAAAGTTGACCCCCAGGCGTGGCTGTTTGCAATGCGGGTCATGGCTGGCGTATGCCGAAAGTGCTGAAGCGGGAAATTCCAACTCCGGCTCTTGGGAAAATCGTAACGGGTCGTCAACGATTTTTACACTAGTGCCTAAGCGAGGCTTTTCCGGGTTCAAACATTCGATCAACCGCACTACTTCGAAAAAATCGAAGCGACAGGCCGCCTGTTCCAACTCGGCTATTAAAACGTGTGACGACGTCCGATTCTCACTGGCCATCGCGCCACCTCACCACGGTCGGTTGTTGTAATCACTGTTTCTACAAAGGAATTAATCGACACGTACCGCGCGAAAAATTGCTCCAACACAGTGCCCAATAAAAAATATCCCCCGCCTTCAAATGCCGACTCATCAAATAACACAGTAATTTCCAGACCGCGGCCAAACACCATCGGCCCTTTGGAATCTATACGCCTGACGACGTTTTTAGCATTTACCGAAATCACGCCTTCTATCTGCTTTTTAATCGCAGGCTCACGATTATCGGCATACAAACTGAGTAACTCGCGTAGCGCGCTAGCGCCGGTCTTGGCGTCGGTATCTATCAAGGACAAATAATTAAGCGACAGATGATTGACCAAGCGCCAGATAGTGTCGGCTTCGTAAGCCGCCGGCAAAGGCCGCGTTGGGCCGGCAATGCAGCGTATCGATTTAACCGGCGCACTGATTTGCAGGGTAAAGTCGGTGTCGCCAAGGCCCACCGGCATCACCAGCGGTAAATCACGGTTGGTACAAAGCGTTTCCAAGCCTAATTGGTTTAAATCTACCGAATACGGCGCGTGAGCCGTATCGACCAGGGAAATGAACACTTCGCTGCCAATGTAGCTGGAACGCACACCTTTGCGCCGCTGCTTGGAGGATAACACCCGCTTTTGCCGCTTTAAAGTATAAAAAGCCGTTTCGGATTGATTGAGAAAGGCGGTTTTGGAGCCATAAAACGGTAAAAAGGTTTGCCCCAGATTCTGACCACTGCCAAAACCCTCGACCTGATTAACGCTGAACACCTCGTAATCCATGGGTCGACTGCGCTCAACCACCACATGATATTCAGACTGACGATGATCGATACGAATCCGGTCAGCCCGTTTTGGAAACAAATTAATGGCTGGCACACAAAACAGCGCCAGATTGGATTTGTCAACTGCATTGATCAGTTGAGCATCGCTACGATCAAGCAACACAAACAACTCAACTTCTTCCGTGTCGGCTTCGGCAATCAAGCCCGACAATTGGCTAAGTTCGACAAACAAATACCGCTCTGGAAACGCGAAATATTCCTGCAAAATCCTGTAGCCATCAAACGAGCGCGGCGTCTGCTGTAACAAAGCTTCTTCCTGCTCGAATCCCACACCACGCATGAACTTCCCGTCAGCAAACTTGATAACGCTCATCGAGCCTTGCTTAAATTTGCAGGCGACGGCTTTGCTGTTGGCTAAAAACTGCTCGTATAAACGGTAGGGAATACTACCGGAACCCCGCAAAAACACCGGCAATTTTTCCAGCGCCAGCTTATTAAACTTGCAGCCGTTTGTGGTACGCAGCACTATCCGCAAGGCCGCCTTGGTATTATTCAGGTATTTTGCAGAGGCCAGACCACAGCTGGAAATAGCCGCCAAGGTCGGCAAATATTCCAACTGGCTTAGTTCCAATGGATATAGCTGCAATGGCTGAGCCGTACGATATTCACAAGCCGTCTGCTCGCCTTTTGCCACCAGGCTGCGTAATGCTGCATCTTTAGGAATGAGTAAACCCGCCGTCAAACTGTCTTCGCTCAAGTCCGGCTTGATCTCAACCACGGTCATTGACGGCGTGGCGGATAGATAATGCGGATAAATAATATCCAGCAAATGCTGGGTGAAATTGGGAAATTCGGAATCGACCTTTAGCTGCACCCGTGCGGCCATAAACGCAAAGCCTTCAAACAGTCGCTCGACGTAAGGATCACTGCACTCAAAAGTATCTAAACCCAAGCGGCTAGCAATCTTGGGAAATTCGCTGGCAAACTCCGCACCTACCTCACGGACGTGCTGTAGTTCCCGGTTATAGTAATTAAGTAGACGCGGATCCATCTGTTAACCCCCTAAATCCTTTACCGTCACTTCGCCTGTTTCCAGATCCAGATCGCTACGAATATACAGATGTACCGGCAGCGGTTGCGCCCATAGATCGCCCTCTATTTTGAAACAGATAGCTTTTTGGCTCATCTGCTCATCAGCGACAGCCACTTGCACTTTCAACGACGCCGCCAGTATTCGTGGCTCAAAATCGACAATAGCTTGCTTGATTTTGCGTTCCAGCTTGCCGACGTCGGTACTGCTGAGATTAGTACCGGACAACGCAGGGATGCCATAATTAATCACCGAACGCGCAACAAAAGGTGCGTCGGTTAAATCCTGCAAAGCCTCAAAAGCAGTCGTATTTAACAACCAGGCTAAATCGCGTAATACGCTCTGCCGTAACTGCCGATAGGACAAGACTCTTTGCTCGCCTGACTCTGTAAGTTCTCCAGGCAAATTGTCGGTCAACCTATCCAGCAAAGACGGTTGCAGACGCTCGGTGGCGGCTAGTTCAGCCATGCTCTGCCGACTCCGCAGAATTCAAAATCAACTCACGGGTTTCAAATAGCGAGTGTTCGCCCTGATCTGTCACCAAAAGCCGCTGCCCCAGACCGTGAAAATGTCCTGCGGGAAATTCCTGCCATTCGGTTTTACGCGCCAGGCGCACTAATGCATCTGCTGCTATCTCAGAACCGGGATAGCGAGACGGGATCAGGCCAAAGGCGCTACCGCCATTGGCCCAGGTAAATTCGGCCGGCAGCCAAACCAAGTCACGCA
Source organism: uncultured Pseudomonadota bacterium (assembly GCA_903858105.1). Classification (GTDB taxonomy): domain Bacteria; phylum Pseudomonadota; class Gammaproteobacteria; order Methylococcales; family Methylomonadaceae; genus Methylomonas. Next base: position 16,744 of record CAIOHN010000220.1, read on the forward strand.
AATCAGCGGGGGCTTCGATTTGGATTTTGCTTATCCGGGAAAAAGGTATCCAGTAATAACGGCCATTGACTATGGCTTCTATCACCGGGCCGATGCGGGTATCGGAATCGGCAATCCACTCAAATGCCGTGCCGTTTAAGGAGCCGGAACTGGCGGGTGCCAACTCAAAGGCCTGGTCGCGCAGGTCGCCGGCCTGTTCGTAGCTGCCTTGCGCCGACAGCTTACAGGCTTCGATTAACAGTGCAATCCACTGCTCGGGCTCACCAAATACCATGGGCGAGGTTTCGCCCTGAAAAATTTTTTGTCTCAGCATCTCGCAACGGATCGCTTCACGATAAGTCTGTACCATCGCCAAATTGGCCGGCTCCAGAGTTCCAGAGACATTGAGCTGATTCAGTGCCCGATCCCACTGCCCATTGAGTGCCAATAACTGAAACAAAAACACCCTGTGCTTGGCCACTTCCGGGCTTTTACGCACCTGGTCTTGCAATAGCTTTAGCGCATCATCCAGTCGCCCGTCTTTCAAACTTATTTCGGCTGTAGTTGTAGTCATTTGAACCTGAGTCTGATAGCAAAAGGACGCGCCCATCCTCTCGGGTGGGCGCTTAATCTAAATCCAAGCAAGCTTAGTAAGTGACGTTAGCCTGAATATCCCACGACATTTCTGGCTTATCGCCTGCCCCACCTTTCTCGGTTTGCTCAATATATTTGATTTTTACCTTGGCAAAATTAAGTGTGACATTTTCAGTCAACCTATCCTCACCGCCTGAGCCACCGGTTGAAACCGACGAAATCAACACTTCTTCCATGGTTATGGTCAGATATTCCAATGGCTTATCGCCAGCTTTACGAACCACCAACACCGCTTTCGGTATATGGGTGCCTTTACAGCATGCGGCCATCAAATCGGTACTTCCTTTATCCAGCCATTTGGTGAAATTCAGATCGGAAACATTCACTTTTCCGGCGCCACCGCCACCACCGATTTGCATGCTACCCGATTGAGATAAGCCCCAACTCCAGGCTAGTACATCGGTTTCACCTGGGTGGGCTTTATCTTTTGATTCGCCTTTGATGTTATCGATTTTAATAAACATATCTACTGCCATGACCTACTCCTTACTATAAAAAATTAACTACCAATAAAACTGCTGTTTAACCCAATACTGCTTTCTGCCAATTAAGCTCATCCGCAAAGCACCTCCTGGAATATTTAAATGGCCTTGTCGTCTTAACCGCCTTTAACAGACGGCAACTTGGAAACCAGACGCAAGGACACGGTAAGCCCTTCCAACTGATAATGCGGCCGCAGGTAAAATTTGGATGTGTAGTAGCCGGGATTACCTTCCACTTCTTCCACCACCACTTCGGCAGCCGACAAAGGCTTGCGGGATTTGGTCAATTCATCCGACATTGCCGGATTGGGATCGACATAATTTTTAACCCAGCTGGTCAGCCAAACTTGCATGTCGTCGCGCTCTTTAAACGAACCGATTTTGTCGCGAACGATGCACTTCAAATAATGCGCGAAACGGCAGGTGGCAAACAAATACGGCAAGCGCGCCGCCAAATTGGCGTTAGCCGTGGCATCCGGGTCATCATACTCGGCGGGTTTTTGCAGCGATTGCGCGCCGATAAATGCCGCAAAATCGCTATTTTTCTTGTGTATCAAGGGCATGAAACCGCTTTTTGCCAGTTCCGCTTCCCGTCTGTCGGTGATCGCAATCTCGGTAGGACATTTCATGTCCACGCCGCCGTCATCGGTTGGAAACGTATGCACGGGCAAGCCTTCCACGGCACCGCCGGATTCGATGCCGCGGATCCGCGAGCACCAACCATACAGCTTGAATGAACGGTTAATATTGACCGCCATCGCATAAGCCGCATTTGACCAGGTGTATTTACTGCTGTCGGCGCCGGAGGTGTCTTCTTCAAAATCAAACTCATCCACGGGGTCGGTCTTGGCGCCATATGGCAAGCGACTCAGAAAGCGCGGCATCGCCAAACCGATGTATCGCGAGTCTTCCGATTCACGCAAAGAACGCCAGGCTGCGTATTCCGGGGTTTGGAAGATCTTGGTCAAATCCCTGGGATTGGCCAATTCCGACCAGCTATCCATCTGCAATACCGACGGTGCCACACCGGACAGGAAGGGCGTGTGCGCGGCTGCACTGACTTTGGCCATTTCGCCCAATAGCTCTACATCTGGCGGACTGTGATCGAAGTGATAATCGCCGACCAGACACCCGAAGGGTTCGCCGCCAAACGTACCAAATTCTTCTTCGTACAATTTTTTGAATAGCGGGCTTTGATCCCAGGCGGTACCTTTAAACTTTTTCAGGGTTTTGCCCAGTTCGTTTTTGGATACATTCAACACCTTGATTTTCAACATTTCGTCGGTTTCGGTGTTGTTGACCAGGTAATGCAAGCCGCGCCACGCACCTTCCAGCTTTTGAAAATCTGGATTATGCAACACCAGACTCAGTTGCTCGGAGATCTTCTGATCCAATTCCGCAATAATCGCCTGGATGCTTTTAATCGCATCGTCGGACACTTTGGACACATCTTGCAGCGCATATTGCGCCAAGGTGGTTACCGCCGTATTAACCTGATTGGCTGCCTCTGTACCAGGCTTAAACTCCTTCGATAACAGTGCAGAAAAATCATCCAGCTCTAGGGTTTGCGTTGCGCCTTGGGTGCTTTGCGATTCTAATTCAGCCATGGCTTATTCTCCTTGCCCTTCGCTAGACTCAGTGCTTGCTTCAGCCGGCTTGGCCGACGCAGCTAAAGTACTTAACAATGCTGGATCGTTAATCAGTTTAGCGATTAACTCCTCGGCACCGGTTTTACCGTCCATATAGGTAATTAAATTGGATAATTGGGTTCTGGCTTCGACAATCTTATCCAGACCGGCGACTTTTTTAGCGACTGCCGCCGGCGAAAAATCGTCCATGCTTTCAAAGGTAATATCGACATTCAAATTGCCTTCGCCGGTCAACGTGTTGGCTACTTGAAACGCGGCCCGTGGCTTCATGGATTTCAGACGCTCGTTAAAATTATCAACGTCGATTTCCAATAATTTTCTGTCAGCAATGGGCGGCAAGGGCTCAGCCGGTTTACCGGATAGGTCGGACAGCACACCCATTACAAAAGGCAGTTGCACCTTTTTTTCCGAACCGTACACTTCCACATCGTATTCAATCTGCACCCGGGGAGCCCGGTTCCGCTGTATAAACTTCTGACTACTGTCTGCCATTTCATTCTCCAATTTACATTAATTACGAAAACCCAAAACTCGCTTCATTCCAGGTCAGGCCCTTTTATAGTATCTAATTGAGACAAGCCATCGGGGATCAGATTCTGGACTATTTCCATAAAATCCGCCGTGGCCAAATGCTTGGCGCGCCTCAACAAAATCGGCACCGGGCTGGATGGTTCATACTCGGCATAATATTTACACAAAGCATCCAGCACCCTTAAAACATCTTGCCTGGATTCGATAGCGCCTGTAGCCGTTTTGATTTTTGGCGGTTGAACCGCACCAGTTTCGACATCTCCGTCGTCCTCTATTTCGGCTTCATCGCTGGTATCGCCCAGTCGGAACTCGGCATATTGCTCAAAATTATGTCGAATTTCGTTGAGCAGGGATTTTAATGACGATAATCCCGGCCCTTGGCTTATGCCTACTTTTTCGCCGACAAAAGCCTCCAGACTTGCCACCAGACTTATGCACTCTAAGACCGCCTGATAATTGCTATGTAGCGCTTCATCGTCCACATCAAGAAACGCCGCTCTAATTACACTGACATCGGGCTTGCTGGTGCCCTCTGGCACCTCAACTTTGTCGGTCGCATACTGAATATCGCGTAAGCAAAAACGACCAACCGCTTTTGACTCAACCAACATAACCAAGCTCAGTGGCTTTAGCACCAAATCAAAGCTGCAAAGTTCTTCTAAAATATTGACACGTATCGTCGGATCCAGGCCGTCATCAGGATCAAGCTGTGGATGAATACAATCCCAGTAGGCGCTAATCGAGCTTTCCAGCAAGTTCAATCCGTCTCTAAATCCGCACAACCCTTCCAGCGGAATCAAGGATCTGATCAAATATAAAATCACCTGCAAGTCTTTGGACTTTTGCAATAAAGCCAGGGCTTGCTTGTTTACCTCCCGCCAATTGGGCGGGGCGGCTTTTTCACCGCTAAACTGGTTTTCCGGTGTACCCTGAATATCAGCATCCAGGGCCACCCGAGCGTTGTCATACTCTAAATTCTCTCCACAGGGACTATCGGCGCTTAATTCAGCTAACAACCCTGATAAATCTGCCATCTGTATGCCTCTCATATAAAAAGTCGCTATTGCTGCTTAACCGCTTATTCGACAGCCGATTTGCCTAATGCAAACCGATAAACACTTGTCTTGGTCAATTCATACTGCGTTCAAACCAGGCCTTTAGTCTAGTACTTTTTCAAGCCCTCGCTTTAGGGATTTGTAAGCTAAAACTCACTTCTTCGTGCAACGTTTAAATAATATTTATCATTAAGTGTGCCAACTACCGAAAACACGAAAACAAAAACCTTAAGGCATTGTTTTAAATATATTTTTTAAAACATACCGCTAAGCTGATAGCTGCCCTGACAAATCATGGATTTGTACAATTGGCACGATATTTCGTAATGGATACGATATTTGGTAATCCACCAAAGACGGGTGAGAACATAAGTTTCTATATGACACGGCTGACAAAATTCATTGTCCACACGTTTTATGGGCTATTCTTTTTTACGCAGCCGCGCGCCTAAAAATGCGGTGCTGCGTTGATTTGCTCACGCTTGCAAACAAATAAGTGCTCTATATAGGCCAACTAGCGGAATTCGCAGACCAATACCGTAATATTGTCTCGTCCGCTTCTGCTTAATGCCAGATTGATTAAGTTATCGGTAGCAAACTGGCAATTGCCTCCCGCCATCAGTGCGGCGATTTCTGCTTCAGCCAATTCCTTGTCTAAACCGTCACTGCATAACAGATAACGATCTCCCTCTTCGGCTACAAAGCGAATCAAATCCAACTCCAATGTCTGCTGCCCGCCTACTGCCCGGGTAATCACATTGGCTCCGACCTGTTGTGCGGCTACTTCGCGGCTCATCAAACCCGATCCGGTCAATTCGTCGATTAGGGTATGGTCGCGGGTTACCTGCTGGAATTGCCCCTGTCGCAATTGATATAGCCGACTATCTCCAGCCCATATTGCCGCGCATTGCTCTGCCTTTGCCAATAAAATCACCACCGTGGAACCAATAATGCTGCCTGGATGTATACCGGCGGCAAACTTGCAAAGATCGTCGTTAACTTTATGCAATCTGCCGCAAACCGCATCAATCTGCTTATCCAAACTATCGGTCAAATCCAGGCTGGATAAGTTATCCACTACCAAGCGACTGGCCACATCACCTGACTGATGCCCACCCATGCCATCGGCAACTACCCATACGCCCTGTGATGGACAATCGAGCATGGCGTCTTCGTTGTGTTTACGCTTATTGCCAACTACCGTCACGCCGTATGAATGCCAAACCGGCGAAGGCGATGTATTTACAGTGGTGCTTTGCGATATTTGCGGCGCTACGCTCAAAACCGGCTGCTGCATTTTCTTGCGCCCTTGAACTTGTTGATAGCCTTGTAACTGCCAGGATCTGCCGGCCTGTGGCTGGCCTTGTAAAAAACCTGCGTAGGCATCAATCGGCGGCAATCCTTCGCAACACAGGATATTGGCACCGCTGCTTGCCGAGCCTTCCGACGCCCAGAGACTGTAGCCGGGTAAAAATCGCTCTAGCAGATTCAAGCTCAACTGCGAAAACACTAATTCGGCCTGATCCAAGCCATCCAAATTAAAACCGAAAGCCAGTTTGCCGCCAGATTGTCCATTGGCCAAACTTGCATCAGCTTTGAAATATGCTGGCACTGCCGAAGCGGCGCTGATTTGAGTTAAGGCTTTGTCGAAGCTATCCAGATCAAATGTCTGGCTTAACACCGATAGCGCAGCATCTTCCAACTGCACAAACCACTCAGATTCCGGCAGAAATAAGGATGGCAAGGCATCGGGGCTGACGGCTTGCGCCAAGGTTAAAGGATAATAACGGCCCACCCTGTCGACGCTAGGCATCATCACCCCGGCCCAGGCTCCAGGGCCGCATACGCCAGGGCTAATTGCAAAACGCCAGATAGGACTAACCAGAAATAGCGATAGCCAATTATCGCCTAGAGTCTCCTGACTGGAGCGCATCGAGGCTTGCAGCCATTGATCCCAAGGTTCGATAAACTGTCTGGGCAAGCGCCGACTGACGAAGTCGCCCAGGGCCGGTACTTTGCCAAAAAAGCCAACGCTGGCTGGTTCGACGGCGTTCACAATGACTCCGGACAACGGAAGCTTTGGTATTCGCTAATACCAAATGGGTTATTGACGCTGGCAGCGCGCAACTCGAAACGTGCGCTATAGCCTTCCAGTTGCACGGTTAAGTTAAAGCGATCCGGCAGGTCGGTGGCTTGGATATTAAACTCGTCGAACATTCTGAATAACGCCCAGGCGCCTTCTTTGGATCGACTGACTTGCTTGCCATCCAGCGCTTCAAACACCACCCTGACCCCGGCACTGTTGTTAGCGCCCGGCCATTGAAATTTAGTCAGCTGTTCCGGGCCATGTCTATAAACCAACTCCTGACCCTCAACGTTTAATCTAAACGTGCCTATCCTGTCATCAAGGGCCAACGGTTTTAATTCAAATTGCACTTGCGGCACCGCGCCGCCATTGGGGAAAAACGCATCGCGGATTTTTGAGGCTATCTGAAACTGACGAATGCTGGCGGCTGATAAACCCAAGGCTTTATCAGAGCTTAACTCGCGCCATTGCACCACAGCCGTATCGACAAAGGCTTTAAGATTATTATTAAAAAACTGATCGACAATACCGTTGGCAGCAAACACTTTGGCAAAATCGGCCATCAATACATCTTGCGAAGTATTTTTGGCAAACGGATAGCGCCCACTTAAAGCGCCTTTGCAAGGTGCGGTGACGGCGGTTTTAAGGATCTCGTTCAACTGGCCTTTGGCACCGCTTCTTAGTTGCTGCCCGCCGGTACTGGTCAAGGCAGTCAAAGACGCTGCTATCGGGCCGGGCAAACGGGCAAACTCGTTTTTGGCGGTTTGCAGCGGGTCAACCCCGCCACCGGCAAATCTGGCGGCTTCAGTTGAAAGCGCCTGCCCACCGCTATTGGGCGCAGAACCGATTTGCATCAGATAGTCATGCAGATTTTTAATGCTGGCCAATGCCGCAGCAATTGGCGCAGGTCGATCAGCAGCGCCACGCACTTGCATATTGAAGGGCTCAAAATAGGCTTCCAGCGCTTTAACCGGATCTACTCCGGCATCCGTTTGTTTGGCAACGGCTAGTAACTTTTGGGTGGCCGCCTCCGGCACTGGCAATGCGCCGCCGACCGCTTTTGCCAAACTACCGGCCATTTCTGCAGACAGTTTGCTTAAAGCGGTATTTTTTTCGACCAACTCCAGTAACAATTTCAAGGGCGAATCGGGCCGCGACAGTAAATCCAGGGTATCGACCAGTTGATTATTGTCGGTTTGTGAACGGAATTTGAGCATGTTCAACACGCCGTCCCAGGTTTTTTGATAGTCGGCCAAATAAAGGCGCTTGAAATCGCCGTACAGCCTATCCATCTCCACTGGCGTATTGGCTGTATTTAAACCCAACACCCAATTCTGGTCGCTGGCTTCCTTGACGTAGACCAAACCTTTTTTCAGAAATAGCTCGGTATAGCCATAGCTGCTGAACAAACCCGGCACCACGATAGAATCCAGCGCCTTGCCGTTGGCGGCGACAAACACCCGCCCACCATTCGGCAGCAACTGCCCTGAAACCGATATGTCGTGACTACGATCAAACAGCGCTTCGCTTTTAAAGCGGCTATAGACTTGATTGACCAAAGGCACTTGCGTCAATTTACTGCGCACCGCGCCGACAAAGCTATTATCGATAGGCGCGGCATCAAGACTTAAGGCCAGTAAATTATCCAGATGCGTCTGTAATTTGGCCTGTGTATCAGGATCGGTGGCAAAGGTTTGCTCCCAATCTAGTTTGATCCAGGGCTGGGCAATTTTACTGTCCATGCGTTGCGGTTCGCCAAACATCAGATACACGCGTAGCAATTGATAAAGCACATCCAGATTGCGGCCTTCTTCTCCCTGCATCCGTTCTTTCAAACGCTGCGTGATCAAACCCAAAAAGTTTTCTCGTAGCAATCGTTCGTAAGCAATATTAATCCCTGAGTCGATTTTATCGCCTTGGTATAAACCAAAACCGCTGCTCCAGCCGGTTTGTTGATACACGTCTTTGGCTGCGACCAGCGCATTCAGCTTAGGTAATAACGCCACAAAGCCAGATCGCGTATCGCTTGGGCTAATATTGCTGGCCCGATAGATTTCTATCTGCTTTTCCACGTCGGCGATAGCCATTTTATTGCTGGTAAAACTGATCGTCCATATCAACACCGCAATGGCGACCAAGGCAAATGTCGCCGCGAAGCCAGCTAGATTCATTAGTCTAAAACGGCGTTCGACTTTTGGATCAACACCCACCAATTCGGCTTCTGGAAACACCACCTGCTTGAGAAGCTTGGTCAAAAAGTAACTCTTGCCGCGACCGCTCATCATCGGTGCCACCTGCCGCTCCAGTCTAAAACTGGACGCCAAGGCGGCCATGACTCTGTCTATCGGCGTACCTTCCTGGGTGCCGCTACTGAAATAAATGCCGCGTAGCAAAAAAGGCTCTTCGTAGCGATTGGTGGAAAACGCTGCTTCCAAAAATCCGGCAGCCAAGGCTTTAAACAACATCATTTGCTGCGGAAAGTCGAAGATAGCTGTGCGCCGCTGTACATCGCGCTCTTCCTGCATTCGCTTCAAGCGGCGTTGCACCAAGCGTTCGATCAATTCGTCGTAACTGCGCTCAAATGCCTGTAAATGTGCGGCCAAGTCTTGGCTCACGTCATCGCTGCGAATAAAGGTTTCACCCCAGACCTGGCCGCGCTCATCTTCCGTCAAATTGGCAAAAAAATCATTGAACCCGGCGACCAGATCGGTCTTGGTAAACAATACGTAAATCGGCAACTGCACTCCCAATTGCGCATTGAGTTCCATTACCCGGCGCCGAATCGCCGCGGCGTGTTGGCGTTGTTCTTCTTCGGTCTGTTGCAACAAATCGCTGACGCTAAGGGCTACAAAAACCCCGTTCAACGGCCGACGCGGACGATATTTTTTTAATAATTGCAAAAAACCGTGCCAGGCAGAGGCGTCTACTTCTTGATGACTGTCCTGGGTGGTATAGCGGCCCGCGGTATCCAGCAACACAGCTTCATCGGCAAACCACCAATCGCAATCGCGGGTGCCGCTTACGCCTTTTACGGCATGCTTACCCAGGCGTTCAGCCAGTGGAAAATGCAGTCCGGAATTGATCAAGGCGGTGGTTTTGCCGGAACCTGGCGCACCGATGATGGCGTACCACGGTAACTCGTAAAGATATTGTTTGCCGCCGTGTTTGCGGCCAGTGGTTTTCAGCAGCGCCAACGCCTCATCGAAGCCACGATTCAACACATCCAGCTCGGCGTTGCTGGCCGACTGTGCGTCATTTGGATCAGCGGATAAGTCGGCCAGTAATTGTTTCTCGCGTTTGCTGGATAGTAGATAAACCACCAGTCGATAAATCAACCAGACAGCGAACAACACGCAAACCGTCACCATCCGACTGGTCTCGGATTCCAAAGGCACGCTGCCAGCGATCCCGATCAAAGGGCCGATAAACCAGATCAACACCGCCAAAATCAGGATGCCGATCAGTTCCAGCACCCATTTTGTTTTAAAAAAACCGATAATCCGTTCCACGCGCTATTCTCACTTAATCAAGATGTCGACACGCCGATTAAAGGCGCGATGTTCGGCCGTATCGTTGGCTTCCAAAGGCTCGCCATCAGCCCGACCTTCGGCCCGCAGCGATCCGTGCAATGGTGCCGCTGCCGTTAAAATGGCCAACACGTTTTTGGCGCGCGCCGCCGACAAATGCCAATTGGACGGAAAACGGGCGGAGACCATAGGCTTATCATCGGTATGCCCGGTGATCAGAATCGAATCCTGATGATTTTCTAACTCCTTGGCTATTTTTTTCAACATGGGTAAAAACTCCGGCTTGACTTGATCACTACCGGACGGGAAGGAATTGCGGACGCGGATGATGCTATCGTCCACGACTTCCACCATATTCTGAGCAATTTCATCGCGCAATAATGGCTTGAAACGTTCTAATCTGTTGGTGACGACAGGCGCGACAATAGGTTGAGGTTCGCTGGCTGCGGCCACTTGTACCGGCTCTTTGGCCAATTTTAAAAGCTCCCGATAAGCGGGATCGGAGGCGTTATTTATAAAAAACGCAAATCCTAGATAGCACAGCAGCAATAAGCCAGCCGCTACCGTCGCAAACACCCACAAGGGCACTTGGGTCAACAAATTGCTTTTGCCGCTTGCCTGACCGTGCCAGCGCGGCGACAGTTCGATTGGAAAATCGCCACGCACTCGCTGCGTTAATTGATAAAGCTCCAGACGTTGTTTTTCCAAATCGTTAGCGCCGTTGGCGATTACCCGATATTTGCCCTCAAAGCCAAAACTAAGCAAAACATAGCAAAATTCGATGACCGCTAAATTTTGCGCTGGTTGTTTCACCAGATGCTCGAGTATTTGAAAAAAGCGTTCGCCACCCCAGGCCTCTTTGTGAAACAGAATCAGCAGGCTTTGATGCCCCCAATTGCTCTGTGAACCCCAGGGTGTGTTTTGAATCGTTTCATCCAGAAACGTGCATAAACAATAACTGGTCATGCGCATCGTTTCTTGTTGAAATCCGGCTCTTAAGCCGCGGCTTTCAAATTCGCTGACTTCCTTGACCAGCTTTTGCTTCAATTCATCAACGCCGGTATAGCTAACCATCGCTTTTAATCGGGCGGCTAACGATAAAATGCCCGCCGCCAACGTCAATAGCGATTCGGTACCGGAATCCGTAAAACCGCTGAATGCAGGGATATTGATGTGCGATACAGGCTGCTGTAGCGGCGGTGCTGGCGCGAATGTTGGCTGCTGCTGAGGCAGTCTCCCGCCTGGGGAAGGCCGTAACACCGTTTTATCGTCATCGCCGAATGGACCTTGTTGTGCCATTTGATTACCCTTTCTTTATAGCCCAGAATTCCAACTCCAAGCCGGGAAAATTGCCGCCGATATGAAACGCAAATCCACCTGAATCCATCATTTTCTTCCAGTACGGGCTTTGCTTATCCAGCTCAAAATAGGAACAGCCGGCGTGATACGGCAACTGTCTTGGCGCGACCGGTAAAGGATGAATCGAAATGCCCGGTAGCGCAGCGGTGACCAGTTGTGTGATTTCTTCGACGGGGCCGATTTTGACCTGCGGCGGAAAATGAGTGCGCAACATTTCTGAGGACACTTGCGCGCTGGCGGCGAGAATGTAGATCGCCTGATCAAGCAGCTTTAAATCCGGGCGACCGGAATAGTAAACCGCGGCACTGTGTTTGTTTAAAGGAATCTGGATGGCATTTTGCTCTAGGACCATGCTCAACAAACGACGTAATTCATCGATTAGCGGCATAAAGCATAGGCGTAAATCGTCATGTCGGTAATCGGGGATAAGCGCTGGGCGTTTGTTTTGCCGGTAAAAGGTTGCCAAGTCGCCCATCAGTTGCAAGCAAACGCAGAAAAAAGCTTCGGGATGCAAATAAGCATCGTTAGCTAAATGGCCCAGCAAAGGTTCATAGCGATTGATGGTTTGCAGCAACATAAAATCTGCCACTTCGGCTACGCCAGCGCCTTGCGAGGTACCAGCCACGCGTGCCGCCAACGCTTCGCCGCGGGTATGTAGTAACCCCTGTAATTCCCGGATAAAACCGTTCAGAATGCCGCTCGCCGCTGAGCGCAGCGTTACCGGAATGTATTTGTCATCCAATACGATGGTCTTGTCGGCCCGCACCTCGACAATATTGGCAACTCCCAAACACAAATAACCGGAGCGTTCCTGACTACCAAGCATCAGCTTAGGTTTGATACTGCCTATTTGTACCGGATAGCGGCCGTCGTAGCCGACGTTATTATCTCTGACATCTCTATGAGTAATACGGTATCGCGCTAATGCATCTGGCGTCTCATCGCTATCTATCTCCACTGCATCTGGTCGCCGTAGTGGCAAGGCCAGATAAACGACTTCATTGGCAACGCCTTCTGCCACATCCAAAGGTAGCGGCAATTCGTCTTCACTCGGCGCATGAAACGGTGTGCCGTCTTGAAAAATACCTCTGGCCTCCGCTAAGCTGAGTTTACCAATGGCCAATTGTCCAGCATCTATTTTTAGTTTGGAAAAGCCCCAATCGTATGCTCTGATGCCATAACATCTGCCATCAATGCGGTTTTCTAAGTAACGATCATGTTGTTGAAAATGTTGCGGTCTAAGGAACATTCCTTCCGACCAAACAATCCTGCTATTAATTGACATACGCTATTAACACCGCTTCTTGTTTAAGTGCAAAACCTGCAATTCATAAAATCCCTTCATCAGTCCAGCGAATAAATCAACGCCGCGAAAATAATCGCATTTGTTTTTCGTAAGCCTCTGCAAATGCCTCGCCGAAAAACTCCTCAAGCGCTTGGGCTTTTAGCTCTGGATATTTTTCGCAATAAAGCTCCCAGCATTTGGCCTTCTTCTGAAATACAATGCCCTCTCCCAAGCTTTTATCGATTCCTTGCGGATCAAAACGCTGCATTATGTCGGCCAATGCGGCCTGTATGCCCGCTGTCATGGCCAATTGGTGGTATTTAATATCTTTAAACGCTTCAGACACCGCATCGTTTGAATTGATAAACGCCGGATTATTGGGTGCCAACATTAGCTTCAATACGCTTTCAACGTCGGGGTTAAATTTTAGCGGGTTATTATCAAAAGAGCGGATTGTAGTGACCGATACGCGAAATTCACTTTTCATTTCGGCTCTTGCGCGTAATACGTCCATTAGGCCTTCGATCAAGTTGCGAAACAAAGCACCGGTCGCCTTCATCGCTTCGGGCCATTGCTCCTGCGACAAAAAAGTATGATCTTTGACTCCAGCGCCTTCCAAAAACTGTTGCAACAAGGTGTTATCAATCGGCGCACCACTTATTGGCGGCAATCCTTGCATGGAAGCTTCAGGGGGCGTACTCGCGGGTTCAAAGGCAGGTTTAGACGTAAGGTCAGGCACCTTATCTGCAACGCTCTTAATCTGTAAATCGGGTTCGCTCTGAGAGCCAAATGGTGCGCTAAACGGACTATCAACAACCCGCGATACTTGGAGTTGAGGCACATCAGGCTCATTTACGGGAGTTACTACCCCACCTAAAGCATCCAGTCCTTTTAAGAAATCAGCGATATCTTTGCTGTCGTTTTGGCTTTTCGCCACATCAGGCACACTAAAACTATCATGAAACGGTGACGCAGGCGGGCGTTCTATAAATGGTGTGTCAAACTGCGGAGCAGGTGACGAAAAATTTAACGGCTCGTAGTCTAATGGCTGCAGTTCTCGAGCAAACGGCTCTGGTACTGAGAATGAAAAGTGGCTATCTAAACCTTCTGGAACAGATGGAGTTAACTCATTTGTGATCTCTACCTCGATCTCGTATTCTCCAACCCGCAATGTCTCTTGATTAGTTAACACTATCTGCGCGTTATTTAAGTTCATCTGCGAGTTAGTCAGATAAGTCCCGTTTTTACTTATATCTTTAAGGATATATTTACCGTTTTCACTAGTGATTTCAGCGTGATGCCCAGATACAAAGTTTTCTGCATCTGGCAATACCAATGAATTGCCACTTTTCCGGCCAATTGTGCCGCCGCTTTGGCCCAACTCAACGCTCAATTCGCTGGCAAGTGGTAAACCTTTGTAAGAAAGAACTTTAAGTTTAATTGGCACGGCTATCATCCTGGCACAAAGTTTTGGTTGGGCTGTCAATTTACATCAACTTTTGTCTAAAAGACTAGTTAAACTGATTAATCAACGATTGTTGTTGCACAATACCCGCAGTTCCACCACTTATAAGACAATATCCCTCACTTTTGCGTGTAACATTTCGTACATCCGATATTGCTGATCAGAGAACCTGCATCGCCACTTGGCAAAGTTTATCGTAAGCGATCTATAGCCTTACGCCCATCGACCGGCTCTCGGTGCAGGTAGACTTTTAATCCCGGTTCGAAGCGGAACATGGCAGTTCAGCCAACATATTCAAAACCAACGGCAGATCGCTTAATGCGACGGACGGCAGCTCAAGCCTGATGCCATTGGGTAAAGTTACTTTGAGATCTGGCTTAGCCGACTGCTCCGCGCCCAGCGCTAAAACGGGCGCAAAAGTCGGCAACGCTAATGCGCCGTTCCGGACAGAGGAGCCTGCTTCTTGGTATAAGC
>CAIOHN010000221.1 GCA_903858105.1 uncultured Pseudomonadota bacterium
CACTGGATAGATAGTGTCCTAAGGGGTTATTTAGTTTAAGCAATATGCAAGCCAATGCTTTAACTAGCCCGTAAGACCGATTCAGCTTGTAGAAAGCTGCGGCATTGATCTAATTTAGTGCGCTTGTTTTTCTTGATGAACCAAATTGGTGCAATTTGTGGCGGTTAGTTAGCGCGGCAAAGTTTTTCGGCTCTCTCGCTCCCTGCCAGCACGCTGCCGTCGTCGCTAACCCGCCAGCGATAGCGTAACTCGGTGGCTTTACTGACCAAAATGGCGCGTTCCACATCAACATAGCCTTCTTGCTGAAACGCACGCCAGCCGGCATCGCGTTGCGAATTGCTTTTGATGCTCTGCTCCAGGGTTTGGTCGATAGTCAAATTATCCTTGCAGACCATTGCCTTGACTTGGGTCATGGCTAAATCATTATCAATCGCTACAACGTTTTGTGATGCGACACTGCCACATATTGCGACGAATAATAATTTTATTAACTTGGCTTTACGGCGTTGGCGAATAATGTTCATGTTGGGTTACCCTTACGCAGTGCTGATTCGACTCGTCGAAAGTTAAAAGTTGTAGCCTTGCTCGTTGTGCAAGGAAATATCAAGACCTTGCGTTTCATCGCTCCCGTCAACCCGTAGCCCCAGGGTTTTATCCAGTAAGGTCAGGATTAAAAAGCTGATGCCACCGCTCCAGATTAAAACTGTCAGCACGGCCAGGGCTTGCACCCTTAGCTGGCCCAGGGTGCCGCCATCGGCCATGGTGCCTATCCCGCCCATAGATTCGGCAGCTAGCACGGCGGTTAACAACGAGCCAACAATCCCGCCCACACCGTGAATCGCAAATACGTCCAGGGTGTCGTCTATTGCAAAACGCCGCTTAAACCAATGGACGGTAGCAAAACACAGGCTGCCAGCTATTACGCCAACCATTAAGCCGCCTAACGGAGAGATGAAGCCAGCTGCGGGCGCAATCATGCCCAGCCCGGCAACCATGCCGGTAATTACGCCCAAACCGCTGGGTTTGCCAAAGCGTAGCCATTCGATAGTCATCCAGGCTAATGAACCCGCTGCGGCACTCATGTGGGTGGACAGCATGGCAATACCGGCCGCGCCGTTTGCCATTAAGGCGCTGCCAGCGCTGAATCCATGCCAGCCTACCCAAAGTATGCCGGCACCGGTAGCGGTCATGGTCAGGTTATGTGGCGGCATGGCGACGCGCGGAAAACCGCGTCGGTTGCCCACCATCATGGCGCCAACCAGCGCTGCTGTGCCGCCGGACACATGCACGACTATGCCGCCGGCAAAATCCATCACACCCATTTGCGCCAGCCAGCCACCGCCCCAGAGCCAATGGCATACGGGGACGTAAATCAGCAGTTCCCAGAGTGCGACAAACCAGAGTAAGGCGGAGAACTTCATGCGTTCGGCAACGCTGCCGATGATCAAGGCCGGAGCAAAAATCGCGAAAGTCAGGTGATACATGCAAAACACGGTTTCCGGTAAATTGTCTTTGACGCTGTCCGCGTTTAAGGACATCAAAGTCAGTTTGGAAAAGCCGCCCAACAGATTTTGCCAGGCCCCGCCATCGCTTAGCGCCAGACTATAGCCGCCCAAAAGCCAGAGCACCGATACCAGCGAGGTAATGGCAAAACACTGCATCAACACAGAAAGCACATTTTTGGTGCGCACCAAGCCGCCATAAAACAGTGCCAAGCCGGGTACGGTCATAAATAGTACTAAGCCGGAAGCGGTCAAGATCCAGGCAGTATCTGCGGCATTGATTTGATCTGCGTTGGCTAAAACCGGAAAGCAGATGAGTCCGCTCAGACTAAGCAACCGGGTTTGTGTTGTAAATTTCGGCATATGGTTTCCTTATAATTATTATTTTTGAACCAAAGCTGTGCGTTAATCCGCATAATGCACCATTATGGTGTGAATGGCAAATTGTATCGATTCGCCATATCATGTTTTGGGACTTTGAAAAAGTAGGAGATTTAGCATGCAACTATCGAATAAATATCGCTTGCGTGCAGCTGTTTTATGTCTGGTGAGCCAGCCAATATTGGCCGGATCTGGGCTTTGGCAGTATGGAGCGGCGATCGATGTGTCGTATGCCAACGCCCTTCAGACTGAAGATGAAACACTATGGCGCAGCAAAGCCACGAACATGCGACTGAACAACTTCAATCCAAATATGGGCATGGCTTATTTGCGTAAGTTGAGCGACGAACAATCGCGCTGGGGAATGGAACTGGGAGTCCAGGCCGGTTACGACACCGACGGCCAGGTGCCCGCCGAAAAGCGGCTGCCTGGCTACAGTATTTTGCGATATATATCCCGGGCCAATATCTCTTATCTGGCTCCGGTGGGTAAGGGCTTGTCGTTGACTGGGGGTTGATGAATAGCTTTATTGGCTATGAGTCAATGTTTGCCAAAGATAACGCCAATTACACGCGCACCTGGATGGCGGATTATTCGCCGTATTATTTGCTGGGCGCGGGAGCGAGCTATCCGGTCAATGACCAACTAACACTAGGTCTGTATTTGCTCAGTGATTATGACTATTTGGCCTATCGTAGCAACCAGCCCAAGTACGCCTCGCAACTGATTTGGAGCATAGACTCGCAATGGAAGCTAACGCAAAACCTGTTTGCCGGCCCTGAGCAAAGAAACACCGAAACGCAATATTGGCGCTATTTTTCGGACACTATTTTGCAATGGACAGAGGAAGATATAAGCGTCGCCGGCGCTTATGATGTCGGGACAGAGCGTGTGGCTGTCAGCGAACAGTATCAGGCCTTATGGATGGCCTCGGCTTTATGGGCGCGCTGGCATATCGACGGGCCTTGGAGCGTGGCTTTGCGTCCGGAAGTGTATTGGGATGCGGATGGCAGAATGACCGGCAACAAGCAAACCATCAAAGCGGTTACCGCCACGTTGGAATACAAAATACCGTTGGATAGCGTGTGGTTAGCACTTAGAACGGAATACCGTTTCGATGAATCGTCAGGCAAGCAGGGCGGCTTTTTCAGAAACCGTAGCGGCGGTGCTGAGCTAATCGACGGACAGCACCTGGTATTGTTTTCCTGTC
>CAIOHN010000222.1 GCA_903858105.1 uncultured Pseudomonadota bacterium
ATTTGTCTGGACAGTGGGGTCCACTTTACAAATGACTAATTGCCTCTATTGCCACACCCCCTTGACCAGGCACGAGCAATTTGCCGGAACCATCTGCGGTAACTGGCGCTGTCGAGAAAAGTTTCTGGAAGCCCAACTTGCCAGTTATCGAACCGAAGCCGCCAAGACGTTTGAACTGGCACAGCCTGAGACTTTTCCTGTTGCCGTTGTTCCGTATTGGGAACCAAAGTTAGTGGCGTTGACAGAGGAGGAGCGTCAACTGATGGCGGAGTTTCTAAACGGACTGCTAAGCTCGGAACCTACCGATCTGGCCCCCAGCGAAGCTAGCGACGCATCGCCTCAGTCCGACACTCCGGCCATGATCGCGCAACTGGGTCAGGTGTGCGCCGTGTGCCGGGGCTTCTGCTGTTTCCATGGTGCCGCCCACAACGCCTTCCTCGATCATGCAACGCTATTGCGTTTCGTGGCGGAAAAGCCTGAGCAGGAATTGAGCGACGTAGTGCTGATTTACCTGGATTACCTACCTGAGCAACATTATCAAAATGCTTGTCTATACCAAGGCGAGCAGGGTTGTGTTCTGCCGCGCGAGATGCGGGCAGATATCTGCAACAACTATCAATGTGGAGGTTTGCGAACTGCGCGCGAACGCTTCCTTACGGATACCGATAGCCGTGCTTTCGTCGTAGTCCGGCACGACCACAAAATCCGGCGCGCCGCGTTCATAATCGGGCCCGATATTATTGATTATCCCCCTAAAGAACCCTAGATGGCGGGGCTAACTTAGTTGATATTTTCAGTTTCTTGGAAGCTTCTGTACTTTAGATACTGCTTGATTTTGCCTGGGTATTCCTCGACTATTGAGCCAGACTTTACTCTCACGTTGGTTCAGCAATCACTAACCCCACGGATAGCATGACAAAAAAAGGACTTAGCGAAGCCGACATCTGCGCCAAATACATCACGCCAAAGCTGCTACAAGCTGGCTGGGATGAAGTTACCCAAATCCGGCGGGAAGTGTATTTCACCAAAGGGCGCATCATTGTGCGAGGCAGACTGGTAACGCGCGGCAAAGCCAAGCGGGCCGACTATGTGCTGTATTACCAGCACATC
Source organism: uncultured Pseudomonadota bacterium (assembly GCA_903858105.1). GTDB lineage: Bacteria > Pseudomonadota > Gammaproteobacteria > Methylococcales > Methylomonadaceae > Methylomonas. Next base: position 1,111 of record CAIOHN010000222.1, read on the forward strand.
CCCATCGCGATCGTCGAAGCCAAAGATAACAACCACGCCATCGGCGACGGCATGCAGCAGGCCTTGGATTACGCCAACACCTTAAACGTGCCGTTTGTATTTTCCAGCAACGGCGACGGTTTTCTGTTTCACGACAAAACCGGGCAGTCTGAGCCCTTGGAACAAATTCTCGCGCCTGACCAATTTCCCAGTCCTACCCAACTGTGGCAGCAATATCGACTCTGGAAGCAGCTAGATTCCCAGCAAGAAGACATCATCCTTGAGCCCTATTACGACGACGGCAGCGGCAAGGAGCCGCGCTACTACCAACGCAACGCAATTAACGCCACCATAGAGGCCATTGCCAAGGGCCAAGATCGGGTGTTGTTGGTGATGGCTACCGGTACCGGCAAAACCTATACCGCCTTTCAGATTATCTGGCGGCTGTGGAAGTCGGATTGGCATAAAAGCCGAAACAAAAGAGTGCTATTCCTGGCCGACCGCAATGTGTTGGTCAATCAGACCATGGTCAACGACTTCAAACCGTTTGGCCCGGTTATGGCCAAACTTAGTACAAATGCCAAGACCATCGAACGCGACGACGGCACTTTCACAGAATTGACCTCAGCCGTCGATAGCAAGCGCCGCATTAATACCGCCTATGAAATCTATCTCGGCCTCTATCAAGCCCTGACCGGCCCGGAAGACCGGCAAAAACTCTATCGCGAGCTATCACCGGATTTTTTCGATTTGATCATAATCGACGAATGCCACCGCGGTAGCGCCGCCGAAGATTCAGCCTGGCGCGAAATTTTAGAGCACTTCAAAACCGCCACCCAGATCGGCCTTACCGCCACGCCCAAGGAAACCGCATACGTTTCCAACATCCATTATTTCGGCGAACCGGTTTACACCTATTCGTTAAAGCAGGGTATTAGCGACGGCTTTCTGGCGCCTTATAAAGTCATTAAAGTGCATCTGGATATTGATATTGAAGGCTATCGGCCGAAGAAAGGCGAAGTCGACAAACACGGCAGCGTCATAGACGACCGCATATACAACAGCAAAGACTTTGATCGCACCATCATTATCGACAGCCGCACCCAGCGCGTCGCCAAATGGATTTCCGACTACCTTAAACAAAGCGGCGACCGCTATCAAAAAACCATCATCTTCTGCGTCGATACCGAACACGCCGCCTTGATGCGCCAGGCCTTGATTTTAGAAAACCAGGATGAGGTCTTAAAAAACGAACGCTACATCATGCGCATTACCGGCGACGATGGTGCCGGGATCGCGCAACTGGATAACTTCATCGACCCGGAATCCACTTACCCGGTCATCGTCACCACCTCGCGCTTGCTCTCGACCGGCGTCGATGCGCAGACCTGTCGGCTGATTGTTATTGATCGTGCCGTGGGCTCCATGACCGAGTTCAAACAAATCCTGGGACGCGGCACTCGGCTGTATGAAGATCTGAAAAAGTTCTATTTCACACTGGTCGATTTTCGCCAAGCGAGCGTCCATTTTGCCGACAAGGACTTCGACGGCGAGCCAGTGCAAATCTACGAGCCCGACGAAGACGATTCCGTTTTGCCGCCGGATGACATGCCTCCGACTGTTGATCCCGACGACCCGACTCCGGATAGTCCAGGCGACGATGAAGAAATCCTGGATGTGCCGCCGACAGTGGATATAAACCCTCCAGACGTCAGCGAACCTGCGCCCAAATACTACGTCAAAGGCAAGCCGGTTAGCGTGCTCAAAGAGCGCGTCGAATACCTCGACGAAAACGGCAAACTGATTACAGAATCCCTGCGCGACTTTTCCCGCAAAGCCATCCGCGCCCACTTTGCCAGCCTGGATCAGTTTTTAAAACGCTGGAAAGCCGCCGAGCGCAAAGACGCCATCATCGACGAGCTGGCCGAAGAAGGCTTGCTGCTGGAACCCTTACTGGAGGAAGTCGGCAAAGACCTCGACCCCTTCGATTTGATCTGCCACATCGCCTTCGATCAGCCGCCGCTCACCCGGCGGGAACGCGCCAATAATGTCAAAAAGCGCGACGTGTTTACCAAATACGGTGAGCAAGCTCGCGCGGTGCTGGAAGCCCAGCTGGATAAATATCAAGACGAAGGTGTCGTGACCGGCCTGGATAATGTCAAAATACTGGAGATTGCCCCGTTCGACCGGATGGGCACTGCCTTTCAACTCATCAAACAATTCGGCGGCAAAGCCAATTTTCAACATGCCGTCCACGAACTGCAAGCCGCACTCTACGAGGAAGTCGCCTAACCCATGTCAGCCCGAAACACCGTTAAATCCATTCAAGACATCATGCGCCAGGACGTTGGCGTGGATGGCGATGCCCAACGTCTATCGCAGTTATGCTGGATGTTTTTTTTAAAGATTATCGACGACCAAGATCAGCAACTGGAAATGATGCAGGACGATTACCAGTCGCCCATTCCGGCCCAATTCCAGTGGCGCAACTGGGCGGCTGACCCGGAAGGCATCACCGGCGACGCCTTGATGGCGTTTATCAATACCGAACTGTTCCCAGCGCTTAAAGACTTACTGGTATTTGGCCCACAGGCCAACCGCATCCGCGTGGTTAAAAGCGTGTTCGAGGATGCCTATAACTACATGAAATCCGGCCA
>CAIOHN010000223.1 GCA_903858105.1 uncultured Pseudomonadota bacterium
ATTTGTCTGGACAGTGGGGTCCACTTTAAGCAGCCTTGGTTTACGTCGTTTGGGCTCTGTTTCCGCTATCGGTTTCCGCGCAGGTAGTGCCAGCAAACGGTGAAGCCAGCCCGATAGACATGTCTGTCCACTTTTTAATTACCTTAGGCATATTGGCGATAATCGTCATTGGCTTTTTACTGTACTTAAAACACTTGCAGAAAACCTTTCTAGAAACCTGCACCCAAGAAAAGCAACTGGCTCTATTCTTCCAAAGCCCCGCGGGGCTGCCCGAAGGCACGATACGCGGCATGATAGCCCTGCTGATCGTCACCGCCTCAATGCTGTTTTTGGCCTTACCCAATAATCAGTTTCCCGATGTGCTGGGCGGGATTCTCGGAACCGTCATCGGATTTTATTTCGGCGCCCGCGGTCAAAACAAAGACTCCGAAAGTGCTGTTTTAGAACAAGCCATACAAGCCAATACGCAGCGTGATGCAGCGGTCAGCCAGCAACAGCATAGTCAAGCCGACAGTATGCTGGACAGCATCAGCAACGGCATCGACATGGCTCGCACGGTGGCCGATGTGCTACCCAAGGAGGTTGGCGGCAAATACGTTGCCCTGGCCGAAAAAATGGAACAAGGCGTCAGCACCGCTCGTAATTTATTAGTAGAAGGTAAATTTGAGGACGCGCTGCACACCGTCACCGACACAAAAAGTAATTTAGATCAAGACGGCCCATTGACTGATATTGTCGGTAGTGCCCTAAAATCTTTTGGCGCCACACTCGGCAACAGCATGTCGCCAGCAGCGCTGATCACCGCCTTAGCGGCTGGCACTGTCAAACTCACTGGCATTTATCATCAAAAATGGAAAGCCCGGATTCTGCACATGCCATTTTCGGCAGCAGGCGGTTTGAACCTGGAATCAGTAAACGACGCTACCGGCAGCAGTTTGCTACGTCAAAGCCCTTTGTTTAGCAGCGCGTTTCAGGCAAATCTGACCAATCCGCAGTTTATAAAACAGGCAGTTGACGATTTTATTGGCAACGTGGATTCGGATCGCTTATTTGAAAAATATGCTGACCAAGGCAGTTTTAAAACCCTGCAACAATTTGAGGATGCGCTGGACGAGTTCCATCGCACAGCCGCCGACCGAGAGTTAAAAGCCCTGATTTTAGCCCGCGACCCCAGCCTGTTTGGCAATACCGGCGGTTACGAATCGGTTCTGCAGGCGGTCGATAAACTGCACCAAAATCCGGAAGCCTTAAAAGATCTGGATTGCTTGATTGTCGCCACCGAAAAGCTGCAAGCCGAAGACAAACCAGTAGCCAGCATGATTAACAAAATTCTGGCAGGGAAATCGACATGAAGCTACATCTCAGGTCGGCCTTGATAATCGTCGCGACGGCCCAACTGATATGTGCTTGTAGCGCTAACCCACTAAAAGTTTTCAAACAAGCAGCCGCCAAAAATCAGTGGCAGACCATCGCCACAACTGACTTTGCTTGTAAAGCCTCAGAAAAAAGCTGCGATCAGTTACATTTGTTAAAAGGCGATGCCTGTTACCGACTAGCCAAACAAAACACAGAATC
>CAIOHN010000224.1 GCA_903858105.1 uncultured Pseudomonadota bacterium
ATTTGTCTGGACAGTGGGGTCCACTTTAACCTGCCAAATTTGTCACACCTAAAAACACAATAATACGGCAGACGCCTCTTGCCGATTGCGATCGACGGCCTTATTGGTCCAGTAAGTATGTCGGATGGAGCAACGCGGAATCCGGGGAACATCGGCAAAACTATCTGACTCTGAAAAAATCATTGGGATTAATAAGCCGATTCTGCGAACACCCAAGATTCCGGTACACTTGATCCAGACCGTAGGGTGCATTTCGTGCACCGTTTTAAGATTACTGGTGCATGAAATGCACTCTACGACTGGTTCCGGTGTCACTGGCATTAAGTCAAAGAAAAAGTCCCTTCTCTTAGGTGGCTAATCTATGCACAGATTTATTTATAATATGATGTGCTATATCTTTTTATCTAAAGCAAAACCTTAGATGGTGAGAATCATGCATGAGGATTACCACATAGGTAGCTTTGGTTGTACGGGTTTAAAAAAGCGGTGCCTTATTATTTTTACGTCTTCTTGGCGGGAACCGTGCAACCGACGTTAAACTTGGCCGTTGGCCTAGAAATTAAAAAGCGAACATCAAGGAAAAAAAACTTTATTTTGCCCCCCTCATCCCAAGCTTCTCCCGGGGTATAAGGTTTTTTTCCTTAACTTAATGGCAGTGAGATTTAGGGGTATCAAGATTGAGTACCCATGCGGATAAACACAAATTTTAAAGGAGCCAACCATGATCCCCGGAGAAATCCTCCCCGCCGCTGGCGATATCCAACTCAACGCCGGTCGCCAAACCGTTAGCGTACTGGTGGCCAATAGCGGCGACCGGCCAATTCAGGTGGGCTCGCATTACCATTTTTACGAAACCAACCCGGCTTTGCATTTTGACCGTAGCCAAGCCTTGGGCTATCGACTGGACATAGCAGCCGGCACCGCAGTGCGCTTTGAGCCAGGCCAGCAGCGCGAGGTGCAACTGGTAGCGTTTGCCGGTCAGCGCAAAGTCTATGGCTTTAGAGGCGATGTCATGGGCGCTTTGGAGACCTCAATATGAGCAAAATCAGTCGTCAGGCATACGCCGACATGTTCGGCCCTACCACCGGTGATCGGGTACGCTTGGCCGATAGCGAATTAATCCTGGAAGTGGAAGCGGATTACACCATCTACGGCGAAGAAGTTAAATTCGGCGGCGGCAAAGTTATTCGCGACGGCATGGGCCAAAGCCAGCTGGATTCATCGCAAGCTGTAGATCTGGTGATTACCAACGCTTTAATCGTCGATTATTGGGGCATCGTCAAAGCCGATGTTGGCATCAAACACGGCCGTATTTTCAAGATAGGCAAAGCCGGTAACCCGGACATTCAACCCGGCGTAGACATCATCATCGGCCCCGGCACCGAAGTCATCGCTGGCGAGGGCCAGATATTGACCGCAGGCGGCATCGACGCCCACATCCATTTCATCTGCCCGCAGCAAATCGAAGAAGCCCTCTGCTCTGGTGTCACAACCATGATAGGCGGCGGCACCGGCCCGGCCACCGGCACCAATGCCACCACTTGCACACCCGGCCCGCGCCATATCCAGCAAATGCTGTCGGCTTTGGACGGCTTTGCGATGAACTTTGGCTTGCTGGGCAAAGGCAATGCCAGTTTGCCATCGGCTTTGGAGGAACAAGTCCGCGCCGGTGCAATGGGCTTGAAACTGCATGAAGACTGGGGTACTACGCCAGCGGCTATCGACTGCTGCCTGGACGTTGCCGAGCGTTTTGACGTGCAAGTGGCGATTCATACCGACACCCTGAACGAATCGGGCTTTGTCGAAGACACCTTCGCCGCCTTCAAAGGCCGTACCATCCACACCTACCACACCGAAGGCGCCGGCGGCGGCCATGCCCCGGACATTATCAAAGCCTGCGGTTTAAGCAACGTCCTGCCCTCCTCCACCAATCCCACCCGGCCTTACACGGTCAATACGGTGGACGAGCATCTGGACATGCTGATGGTGTGCCATCATCTGGACCCCAGCATCCCGGAAGACGTGGCCTTTGCAGAATCGCGCATCCGCCGCGAAACCATCGCCGCCGAAGACATACTGCATGATCTGGGTGCGTTTTCGATGATTTCCTCGGACTCGCAAGCCATGGGTCGGGTCGGCGAAGTGGTGATCCGCACCTGGCAAACCGCACACAAGATGAAGCTACAGCGCGGTAGCTTGGGCGGCGATTCTGGGCAAAACGACAATTTCCGCATCAAACGCTATATCGCCAAATACACGATTAATCCGGCAATTAGCCACGGCATATCCCATGAAGTGGGTTCCATCGAAACCGGCAAACTGGCTGATCTGGTGTTGTGGCAACCGGCGTTTTTTGGTGTAAAACCCAGCTTGATCATCAAAGGCGGCCTGATCGCTGCCGCGCCGATGGGTGATCCGAATGCCTCTATCCCGACGCCGCAACCGGTGCATTATCGACCGATGTTTGGCAGCTTTGGCGGCACGGCTTCGGCTAATTCGATGATTTTTTTGCCGCAATCGGCAATATCGGCAGATGTTGCCGGGCAGTTGGGATTAAAAAAGCGGGTAGGAACGGTGAAGAATACGCGGACGATTGGCAAGGCGGATTTGAAGTTGAATGACTATCAACCAAATATTGAGGTTGATCCGCAGACGTATCAGGTGCGGGCGGATGGGGAGTTGTTGATTTGTGAGCCAGCGGTGGTGTTGCCGTTTGCGCAGCGGTATTTTTTGTTTTAGCTATTGTGTCGCTAGCGCGACGGCGGTTTGTTTTAAGTCGGGTCTCGGCCCGACAGCCGATTCGCATGCGAAAGCACCCGCAGGGCGAAAAATAAGGATGTTTTTCGTGAACCCGACTCCCAAACAACCCGTCGCGACAGCGACACAACAAAACAAAACAGCAAAACAACATGCTTAAACTAACCAAAACCACCAATAACCAAGACACCCCCGACGACACCCTAACCTTACCCTTTGAAGCCCGCCAAAAATCCCGCCAACCGGCAACCACAAACAGCGGCATCCAAGTCGGCGTATTCCTGCCGCGCGGTCAAACCCTGCGCCACGGCGCAATACTGACCAATAGCCAGGGCTTTAAAGTACGCATCGACGCCGCACCAGAACAATTATCGGTGGTGAAATGCGCTGATCCACTTTTGTTCTCCCGCGCCTGTTACCACCTTGGCAACCGCCATATCGCCTTGCAAATCCTGCCTGACGAATTACGCTATCTGGCCGATCACGTTCTGGATCAGATGCTGGTGGGGCTGGGTTTAAGCGTCGAACATCACACCCTGCCCTTCGAGCCGGAAGCTGGCGCGTATCACGGTCATGGTCACTAATTTATCGTTGTTAAGACTGCTGCAACTGGTGAGCCCCGGCTTGCCAATCGGCATGTACAGTTATTCGCAAGGGCTGGAACGGGCGGTTGAAGACGGCTGGGTAAGCAATGCGACGCAAGCCGAAGATTGGTTGCGCGGCGTGTTGCAAAACGCTTTGAGCCGAGTGGATGCGCCGCTGCTGGCGCGATTGTACGACGCTTGGCTAGAAAACGATGACGCCGCAATCGAGCTTTGGAGCCAAACCCTGATCGCCAACCGCGAGACCGCCGAGTTGCGCGCCGAGGACAGACAAACTGGTCAGGCGCTGGCGCGCTTGCTGATCAATCTGGACATACCGGAAGCCCAGGACTGGCTGCGCCGAGCGGACGCTACGCTGGCAAGCTTATTTGCACTGGCGGCAGTGCGCTGGCAAATCGACAAAACCGACGCCATCAGCGGTTATTTGTGGGGCTGGCTGGAAAACCAGGTGTTGTGCGCCGTAAAACTGGTGCCGCTGGGCCAGGTGGCTGGACAACGCCTGTTAATAAATCTGGCCGGAGAGTTGCCAGCCTTGGTGGAGCAGGCTTTGGGTTTGAGCGACACAGAAATCGGCGGCAGTTGTTTCGGTTTGGCGCTGGCTAGTAGCCGCCATGAAATGCAGTATTCGCGCTTATTTAGATCGTAATCCAAACAACTTTTCCCCGGCTGTGCAGGCGGGCTACATTTTGAGAGAACCTTATGAACGACAAACAAGTTTTACGCGTGGGCATCGGTGGGCCGGTCGGCTCCGGCAAGACGGCGCTGGTGGATGCCTTGTGCAAAAAAATGCGTGATGATTATGAAATTGGCGTGGTCACCAACGATATTTACACCCGCGAAGACCAGCAGTTTTTGATCCGTAGCCAGGCGTTGCCGGAAGAGCGGATTTTGGGTGTGGAAACTGGCGGCTGTCCGCATACCGCCATCCGCGAGGATGCCTCGATGAATCTGGCGGCGGTAGATGAATTATGCGAACGCTGGCCGGAGCTGGATTTTGTGATGGTGGAAAGCGGCGGCGATAATCTGAGCGCTACTTTTAGCCCGGAATTGGCCGATCTGACTATTTACGTAATCGACGTGTCGGCTGGCGACAAGATTCCACGCAAGGGCGGCCCCGGTATCACCCGTTCTGATTTATTGGTGATCAATAAAATTGATTTAGCGCCGTATGTCGGCGCTTCGCTGGATGTGATGGATCGCGACGCAAAAAAAATGCGCGGCGAGCGACCGTTTGTGTTCACCAACATCAAGACCGGCAATGGCGTGGATACGGTCGCGGATTTTATTGTAAAGCAAGGCATGTTGCAGGCGTAGTGGTGCATGGGATTCATATGACTTCCCTCACCCTAGCCCTCTCCCTGAGGGAGAGGGGATTTTTAACGCTGTAGCTGTAGGGTGCGTTTTACGCACCCTACGTTCTATCGCTGATGCAGCAAGCGAAACAAAGCAAAGCCTGCAAACATCGCCGCAACGAATACATAGTTATCCAATACCCCGGCGCCCAACCCCAACAGGGCCGGGCCTGGGCAGAAGCCGGACAAACCCCAGCCTATGCCAAAAATCGCTGCACCACCAATCAACCGGACATCGACTCCTACCTGACTAGCCAGTAATGGCTGTTGCTCCCGATCTGCCTCATCGTTATTGCGATGCATCAGATAGCGGGCCCCACCCAACACCAGCAAGGCACTAGCCATCACCAAAGCCAAACTGGGGTCCCAATCGCCGGTCACATCCAAAAAAGCCAAAACTTTGGCCGGATTGCTCATACCGGCAACAATCAAACCCAAACCAAACAACAGCCCGTAAGCAAATAAATACACGGTGTCTTTCATTAAATTATCCGGTTTAGAGCGCGTGGCGCACGATATAGACGGTAATGCTGGCAGTCAGCATAAAGGTCAAGGTGGCGATGATGGAGCGCAAAGACAGCCGGGCTATGCCGCAAACGCCATGACCGCTGGTGCATCCGCCGCCCAAGCGGGTGCCGTAGCCTACCAATAAACCAGCGACAGCCAGCACTGCCGTAGATGTGTGCAACTGCATAGGAATGTCTGTGCCGCTCAAACGATACAAAGGCCCACTGACCACCAAACCGCCTAGAAACCACCAACGCCAGCCACCACCGGCTTGCCAGGGCGATAACAGACCGGCGGCGATGCCGGAAATACCGGCGGTATGTTTATGGGTAAACAAGAGCAAAGCGGCGGACAAGCCAATCAAGGCACCGCCAGTTAGGGAGGGTAAAACGCTTATATCGGTCATGCTTGGCCTTGCAAAAAATAGGGTATTGAATCAGAAACTCTGGCAGCAAGTAAACAGGCCAAGTGAATTCGACTGCGATCCATCGTAATTGCTCTATCCGGCAAAGATTGCCGAACTCAAGTAGCGTTCGCCAGAATCCGGCAAGATCGTCACTATGGTTTTACCGGCATATTGGGGCAATTTTGCCAAGCGTATCGCCACCGCTACCGCCGCACCGCTGGATATACCGGCCAATATGCCCTCTTCTTTGGCTAAACGCCGGGCATAGGCGATGGCTTCATCGTCTTCGACGAGTTCGATCAGGTCGATTAATCTCATATCCAGATTGTGTGGCACAAAACCAGCGCCTATGCCTTGAATCCGATGCGTAGCAGCTTGTACTGGCAATCCCGCGCGAGTCTGCGTTAATACCGGACTGCCAGCAGGCTCCACGGCCACACTGATTACGTGCTTGCCGCAGGCCTGTTTTAAGTAGCGGGATACGCCGGTAATGGTGCCGCCCGTGCCAACGCCGGCCACGAAGACATCGATTTTACCGCCGCTATCTTTCCAAATTTCCGGGCCCGTGGTTTGTTGATGAATCTCTGGGTTGGCCGGATTTTTAAATTGCTCCAGTAGCAAATAGCGTTCGGGATCTGCCAATGCCAGCGCCTCGGCTTTTTCCACGGCAGTTCGCATGCCCAACTCGCCGTCTGTCAGTTCCAGATGCGCGCCATACGCCAACAACAAGCTGCGGCGTTCCTGGCTCATGTTGTCAGGCATGATCAAGGTAATCGGCAAACCTCTGGCGGCGGCTACTGCCGCCAAAGCTATCCCGGAGTTACCGCTGGTAGCTTCCAGCAAGGTCTTGCCAACTGTCAGCAAGCCCTGGCGCTCGGCCGCCCACACCATCGCCGCACCAACCCGGCATTTAACCGAATACGACGGATTGCAACTTTCTATTTTAACCAGCAGCGTCGCCTTAAGCCCGTGGCTGATATGATTGAGCCTGACCAAGGGTGTGCGACCGATGGACTGCGAATTATCCGAATACCAGGTCGGCATGCGTTTCTCCTAGAATACGGGATGGGTAAAAGTCCGATTCTATAACGCGGATGACTATCGGCTTGGGTGTATCATAAAAAAACTAATACACAAATGAAAACGATTTAATCAGAAGTGCATATGCAAATAACAGATACTTACATGCCAAACAGCAGATATTTCGAGATTTAACCAGTTGGCTTAACTCACGAGGCCTCAACCTTCATTAGTAGTTCGGCGACCTGATCTGGGGTTATAGGCCGTGACAATAAGTACCCCTGATACCAATCACAACCGGCTTTGCGCAAAAAGCCCAGTTGCTCCTGAGTTTCAACGCCCTCGGCAACCACCGTTAAACTTAGCGCTTTGGCCATATCTATAATACTGGCCGCCAGTTTGACGTCAATCGGGTTGCTAGGAATGCCGTGAATAAAGGCTTTGTCGATTTTCAACTCATTAAATGGCAGCTGTCGTAGCCTGGATAAAGAAGACTGACCGGTGCCGAAATCATCTAGTGCGATGCCTACCCCCATTATTTTCATGGTCTGGAGTATATCCAGCACCTGGTCTTGCTGCTGACTCAGCGCGCTTTCCGTCACCTCAAAAATCAGCCTGCCGGGATCCAGTTGTTCACTATCAATGACTGATGAAATGGTACTCAGTAGGTTGGGATCATGAAATTGCTTGGGCGACAAATTGATCGACATTTTTAAAGGCTTGCTGGAGACTTGGTCCCATACGGCAAGTTGTTTACTGGCTTGGTTGATAACCCATTCGCCGATGGCCACTATCATGCCATTGCTTTCTGCGCAGGGAATAAAGGCATCAGGTGGAATAATCTCACCACTGGCAGTTTTCCAACGGATCAAGGCTTCCACACCACTGATTTGCAGTGAGCCATCAGCGGCGCTTGCCGAAAATATCGGTTGGTAGTACAGCAAAAATTCATGGGTTTTCAGTGCGTTTCGCAGCTTACCGTCCAAAGTCAGTCGCAATTTGGCTTGATGCGTCAGTTCCTGGGTGTAAAACTGATGATTATCGCCGCCCAGTTCCTTCGCCCAGTACATGGCAGAATCGGCGTTGCGCATCATCCGGATCGCATCCTGGGCATCTGTCGGAAAAATACTGATGCCAATACTGGCGGCCGTCACTACTTCCTGGATGTCAGCGATCAGACACGGCTGACTAATCATTTCCAAAATATGCTCGGCTATTGTGGCAGCCTGGGTTTGTTCCACCAAATTTTCAATCAGCAACACAAACTCATCGCCGCCCAGGCGCGCCAAGGTATCGCCAGCTCTTACCCCCAAGATCAGTCGCCTGGCGATTTCTTTGATAAGCTCATCGCCATAGGCATGCCCCAAACTATCATTAACATCCTTAAATCGATCAAGATCGATGACCAACAGCGCCAACTCGGCATTGTTACGCTTGGCATGGGCCAGCGACTGCGTCAACCTATCCTGCAACAATAAACGATTTGGCAAACCGGTTAGTGGATCGTAGTACGCCAGACGCTCGTAACGTTTTTCGGTTTCTTCGATCAATTTCTCGGTTGCCAGCAATTTGTCACTTTCCGACAGCAACAAACTTTGCCTGATCGTGGTAAGCAGCAGCACACTGATAACACTCATCAAAGCCAGATAGTTAGCGGTTTGCTGCTGGATATTTGCCAACAAAATAAACAAAACCGTGCAGCCGGTAATCAATAGCGCGCCTGCAGGAATAAAATGCTGGAAGCTGTTGCAAATTTTAAGGTATTTGGGGTTTTCGGCAATTTCAACCCGCCAGTCGTAAACCGCCAGACCAATCAAAACTCCAAAAAATGAAAATAAATAATTCCACACGGAGCCTGGCTGATTGATACCCTCCAACGCTAACAGATTCCAATGCATCCAGACCAACCCTTGCACAAATAATGCCACCGGCAGCAGCAGGATCGCCCATATGATACGCAGTTGTAGAAACGGAATTATCAGCATCGCCACGCTGGCCGCACAAAACAATGCCAGAGGATAGGCGATTAGCAGCGCCAATTCCGCAATAGAAGCCTCTCCTGCTCTTGGCATATACAACACCAGGATAATGCCCAAAATGGCCACGGTCATCGCTGCGGTGTCTAACTTGATGGCTAGGTGTCTGGCAGCCGTCACATGATATTTGAGCGCCTTGGTGAGTCCAATCACAAAGCAAGGCCCAATCAGCAAGTAACCCAAATCTGAAGGGGCTGGAAATGGATGCCAATTAAAGGCTTCCTGAATATCCCACAACACTTGCCCGATAAGGTAAAAACCGCTGCCATAAGCAAACCAGCGCCTATAAATTTGCTGCCCTGGATCCGCACGTTTTAAACCTTTCAAAGCCAGTAGCCACATGGCAGCACTACTGACGGTCCAATGAATATTATCTAATAATGGCAGCATAGATTCTGGTAGCACCTTGGTCAGGAACGCAATCAGCAGCAGGGCTGACATTGCGCTATAAAAAATAACTTTTACAATGATGGGCATCATCCACTCCCTAAACATTTATAATTTTTCGTAGCTTTTAATGACTCGACAAAACAATATCCGTAGCCAACTTATTGTCGCTGAGAATTTGCCCTAGTTCTGTCCCTGAGCACTACAGTCTAGACTGATGATGTGATTATGCCAGACCAAAGCCTAACATATACAATGATCTGTAAATTTTTTATTGGGTAACCGTTTTAAAGGCGTCAAATGGGAAGCGCAGCCGCCCGCTGCTGATTGAAATTGGGCCGCCGGAAATTTCAGATTGCGCGCACCGAATAACACAGGCAAAAAAATACGGGAAGCCGTAACTTCCCGCATAAAAAGCGAGCTACCACTCGCCAAGGTAGCTTTTTCTCGGCTTAGGCGAATTTGCGGCGTACTGTCGCCAGCAAACCGAGCATTGCACTGCCAAATAACCAGACCGCTCCAGGCAGCGGCACTTGCGAAACGGTGATGGTGTTACCTGAAACCGCAAAATTCAAGCTATCTGAACTTAATTTAATTTGATAATCGCCATGATCCAGAATCGGATTAACAAAATTGCTAGGCGCCGAAAACGAATCATTTTGATTAATGCCGGCTGCGGCTTCGGCAGGATCAAGTCGGTAATCAGCTATCAGTAATGAGTAATTACCGGCGGCCGCATTAACGTCATACCAGGGGTCGCGGCGAAAGTGAATCGAACCATCGACGAACACTTCAGATTGCTGGTGTGTGGTGACTACGACTGGACTGGTCGCGGCAGTCAAACCGTTTTGATAAACCGCGCAATTATTAGCGGTGTCGTCGCAGCGCACCAAGGCATCTGCGGCATCCAGATGCCCATCGTTTTTATACAGATATGTATCGGGATCGAGCCAGGTCAGTTCACCATCGCCATTGATGTCGGCTGTGTAATAACCTGCGGTGGCAATATTACTTTGTGAAGCTTCATAGGCTTTAAGATCGACTGTGAAACTGCCGGCGGTCAGCAGATTGATATTCCAGGTGTCGAACGTAGTGCCGCTAGCGTTTTTGAAAAGTGTTCCAGAAACCGTCAGGGTATTTGCCTGCGCCGGTGCCACACAAACACAGCTTGCGAAACCAACGATGCCGAGCGATTTTAAAAATAAATTCATTAGAGTTACCTGATCTTAAATAGATGACACTGGACAAGGCTAAAGCGCGGGCCATGCCAATCCAGGGTATGAGCTAAGCGGAAACCAGTCCATGGCGTATCGAGAAACGTTTTGGGAGGGTGATGTCGCTGCCGCCGCCAAACG
>CAIOHN010000225.1 GCA_903858105.1 uncultured Pseudomonadota bacterium
ATTTGTCTGGACAGTGGGGTCCACTTTAAAGGGCATTTTTTACAATTACTCTAAAGAGCGGATTTTTTAAGCCAGAATCCGGTTTCTGTCAAACATCTCAGTAAGCGCGCTTTTAATATATCAGGCAACGCGGCGTAATTGACTTATGCTGCATTACGACATTCCCCGCTAGCCCCGCATTTATTTGTATAATCAAACTCAATTAATCAAACGTTCCCCCACCATGCCCACCAATTTCCCGCGCATTGGCATCATCGGTAAGTTCGGCGACCCCGGCATTGCCCCAACGCTTAACCAACTTTATCGCTATCTGCAATGTCGAGGCCACGATCTGGTGGTAGATAGCCAAAGCGCCGATTTAATCGATGAATCCGACGTCGTTGGCGTCCATATTGAACGACTGGCGGAGCACAGCGACCTGATCATCGCCATGGGTGGCGATGGCACTTTTCTGGCTGCGGCCCGTGCGGCTGCGGATTTTGAGATTCCGTTAATCGGCGTCAATTTGGGTAGACTCGGCTTTTTGGTGGATATTTCCCCCGAACAATTGACTAGCCGTCTGGATCAAATCCTGGCCGGTGACTACAAAATAGAACGGCGACAACTGCTGCGCACCCATATTATCCGCGACCACGAAATTATTCATCAGCAAACCGCGGTTAACGAGGTGGTGGTGCATCGCTGGGTAACCCCCAGCATGATAGAGATCGTTACCAGTATTGATGGCGTGTACCTCAACACCCAACGCTCGGATGGCTTGATTGTCGCGACGCCCACCGGTTCTACCGCCTATTCACTATCGGCAGGCGGGCCCATTTTACATCCGGCTTTAAACGCGCTGGTGTTGGTGCCGTTAAATCCGCATACCTTATCCAATCGGCCGATTGTGATCGACGATAACGTGGAAATAGAAATTCGCTTCAGCCAGACCCGGCAAATAGCCGCGCTGGTCACCTGCGATCATTTAGAAATTCCCGATGTGCGCATCAACGACAAAATCGTCATAAAAAAATCCGACAAACCGATTAAAATTTTGCATCCTGCGGATCACGATTTTTTCCACATTCTTAGAAGCAAACTCAACTGGAGCGGCTACCCGGCCTGACCACATGCTGTTAAACCTTAATATCATCGATCTGGCGGTCGTGGACGCCCTGGATTTAGACCTGGACCCCGGCATGTCGGTCTTGACCGGCGAAACCGGGGCTGGCAAATCCATATTACTGAATGCGCTGGGCTTGGCCTTGGGCGACCGCGCCGATTCCGGCTACGTCAGACCCAATAGCAAGCGCGCTGAAGTCAATATCGAATTTGATTTATCCAAAGCCCCGCTGGTCAAACAATGGCTGATGGATAATGAACTGGATGACGACCATCAATGCCTGATTCGCCGTACCATCAGCGAAGACGGTCGCTCCAAAGCCTATATCAATAATCGCCCGGTCAACCTGCAAACCTTGCAAGGTTTGAGTCGGCAGTTGGTCGAGATCCACGGCCAACACGCCCACCTGACGCTACTGGATAGCGAGGAACAGCGCCGTTTGCTGGACGGCTTTGCCAATAATCAGGACTTACTCAGCAATCTGAACAATTGTTACCAAAGCTGGAAACAAGCGCATAAAGAACTGCAGCATTTACTCAAGGCCGGTACTGATCAGGCAGAGCGCGAAGAATTACTGCGTTATCAATTAGACGAATTGCAACAACTGGATTTGGAAAATTTCGATTATCAAGCCCTGGCCGACGAGCACAATAAACTGGCTAACCTCGGCAAAATCCTCAGCGTCGGCCAACAGCAGTTGGATATTTTGTACGATGCGGATCAACAGTCAGTGGCCGATATGTTGGGGCATGTGATCCATGCCATCCACGAACTGGCGCAATACGCCACCGAGTTGAACGGCGTTGCCGAGCTATTGAGCGATGCGGAGATTCAAGTCGGCGAAGCGACCCAACAACTGCGGCGTTTTCTGGAAAACCAGGAAGCCGACCCGCAACAACTTAGCTGGCTGGAAAACCAGATTGGCATCATCCAATCCTTAAGCCGCAAGCATAAAGTGCAGCCGGAAGAACTGCCGGCACTGGCCGCGCGCTTTGCCACCGAACTGGATAACCTCAGCAATAGCAGCGAGCGCATCGAAAACCTGAACGCCGACTGCGAACGCTTATTAAGCCATTACCGCAAACTGGCCACAGAACTATCCGCCAGCCGTTGCCAAGCCGGTAGCGAATTGCAACAGCGTATTTCCGATACCATCAAGGAATTGGGCATGCCGCATGGCGAATTCATCGTCAAGCTTAGCACCCCTGAAGATGCCGAGCCGCAACGCAACGGCGTGGATAGTATCGAGTTTTTAGTCAGTACCAATCCGGGATTGCCTGCCAAACCATTAGCAAAAGTTGCCTCTGGCGGCGAATTGTCGCGCATCAGCTTGGCGATTCAGGTCACCACCAGCACCGATAAAACCACGCCCACCATGATTTTTGATGAAGTCGATTCCGGTATCGGCGGCGGCATTGCCGAGATTGTGGGACAGAAGTTGCGGCGCTTAAGCGCTAATCGCCAGGTATTGTGCGTGACCCACTTACCGCAAGTTGCCTCGCAAGCTCATCAGCATTTATTCGTGGCTAAAAATCAAAATGCCGCAGTCACCTCATCCACCGTGCGCCGCTTGAGCGATGAGGAGCGGGTAGTTGAAGTCGCCAGAATGCTGGGCGGCGTGACCATCACCGAAAACACCTTGGCGCATGCCAGGGAGATGCTGGTGTCTGGGGGCTTGGCGGATTAATCTGGGGGCGCTTATGCAAAGCGCCATTCTTCTCGTTCCCACGCGCTGCGCGGGAACGAGAAATTTAGGCCGGAATAAG
>CAIOHN010000226.1 GCA_903858105.1 uncultured Pseudomonadota bacterium
CGATTCACTCGGGGGTCTTGAATGGCGGAGAAATGATGCGGTATCGAGGCGGTTGGCTTTGTTGGCATTGGAAATCAAATAGATACAGCTACTACCTTATTTTGTTTCTATTTTCAAACGATTTTAAGCGCGATTGCCCTGGCTGGTCGCGGGTTAAACCTTGCAAAATATCCAGCGCACGACGAGTACGTTTTGAGTCCAAATCGATGTTGAAGGCGCCTTGTTCATGGTTGGCCATAAAGCCGCTGCGTAAAATGGCGGCTGTGGCGGCTTGACCCAGCGAGGGCGCGAGCAGATAACCTTCGCTGTCGGGGCGATGATCGGCTTTAAGGTTTTCCACCCAGGCGAAACCGCCAACATAGACGCCGGTAGGATTCTGTGCGCGGATTTGTTCCAGTCGCCGATTGGCGCGCGCACTATACCAGGCGTCAAGTCGATAAGAGAAGGCATCGAGCGTGGTTTTGAATGCCCAGTTAAGCTCGCCCACGCTGCGCTGTGCCAGATAATCCAGACTGAGTTTGACGGCACTCAAGTCGCGCACCGGCTCACTGACGCCAGCGACGGCTTTGATCAGCTCAGTTGCCATCGAGCTTGCCGGGCTAACCGCCAGTTTTACGGCTTGCAGATCCAGGGTTTGCGCAACAAATTGCCCCAGTGTCGCACCGCCGGTCAATTTGGGTATCACCACGCTGGCTAGTTCTTGTGGATTGTTGACGGCAAAACGGGTGGCATCTTCCTGACGAGCTTCAACGTAAGACATGTTCGGCATCGTGATAGATGCTATTTTCTCAGCTGCACCACTACCTAAGACATATTTTACAACAGCGTCATGCCGTTCCATGTAGGCCGAGTAGCCAAGCATGGCTTGGAGCAAGGCCGATCCTGACTGGTGACTTATCAGTACCGTATCCTTGGTAATGTTATCTGCAATATGCCGCAAATAATTAGCGGGCGCAGGCATGCTGACAAAAGAGGTATCGGCGGGTGCTTCGTTGGTGGGGGTTTGGCTATCGGCCAACACCCAGGGAACGCCAGCCAATTGAATAGGCGAGTAAGGCGGGTCTTTGGAAAATTGCTGCCAGCCTAGCTGCGTCGTCACATAAGCCACTTCATTGCCAAAAAAATTGACACTGATGCCAACCGCGTTGAGCAGGCTGTTCATCAAATCCTGTTTACTTTGCACGTTAGGTGGCATACCGCCGGGGATTTTGGGGCTCTCGTCCCGGTAAAAGGCGATTTGCGACCAGGCATTGGTTTGCAGAATGTCTTTGGCTTTATCCAGGTTGCCATCTTTCAGTAGCGGTACTTTTTGTTGTACTGCAATGTCCCACAATGGCCGCAATACGCCCAGCACTTTACTAATGCCGCTTTCCAGTTTGCTGTCAGCGCCTGAGTAGGCTTTGCCAACGACGGGTAAAATCCCATACGGCTGTTTACCTATCCGCAATAAAGGCAAAGCACCCGCTGGCCGTAAATACGCTACGGCGTAGTGGCGTAATGCGTATAAGGTCGGTGTTTTCAGGTTGCGCTTGGCTTCGTCGCTACCTGCCGGATTCCAGAGTTCCATCAGATAATGCCCAAATGTACTACGCCACAAGGCGTTCAACATGTGTAAAGCTGTGCGTTGTTCAGCCAGATGTGCGTTTTGAATGCCCTCGGCAGTCAGTGCGTTTTCGGGCAAGCCAAATGCGCTGGTCAAAAGTTGCAATGCATCTTTTTCTTTGGGTAATAGGGCATTTTCGCTGGGGGTAGGCGGTGGATCACTTTCCTCGGCTCGGCTATACCCTGACGCCGCTACTTCGGTGTTATTGGTTGGCGTTCCCAAGGGTATAAAGCCCAAGCCCTCGGAATCGCGTTGCGCTGCCAACAATTCGGCTAGTTCGCTGGCGCTTTGTGTGGCGTCCTTGGTCCATTCCAGTCCTACAATCAGCAAGCGTTCCAGACTGTCCTCGGCAAGGTTGAAACCTTGCGCATCCTGACGGCTGCGTAAAAAGTCATTGACGTTTTGCTGAGAGACTTCCAGTGCCATGCCTTTGTCCAAGGCCGCGGCAAAATCGATCATCCAGGCGCGTTCGCCGTCGAATAGGGCTTCGCTGGGTTTATCTTCCAGATTCAGCCAATCCGGCGAGAGCAGTAGTTCATCGGGAATGCGTTTGCCCCAAACCCGAAACACTTCCCGACGGCCACTGGCGTAGCCAATCGCACACCAGCGATCAGGCAAGAGCAAGGCCCGGGTTTGTTTGGCACTGGCGGCTATGGTTTCGGTATCCGGGAATTGCGGCGCGGCATCGGCTTGGCCAATTTGATCACTGTTGACGGGTGTGAGCATGCGTAAAATCCACGCGCAGCGGTTACGCCCATGAGTTAGCGCCAAATCCCGGGCAATGCGCTCGGCTAGATTGTCGTCCTGAGCAAACCGCGCCAGCCAGTAATCCATGGCGGCTTGTCGCTCGGCGTCGGTCAATGCCGCGGTATGTTGAATGATATTGATGTCGTCTGGATAGACGCGAATACGCAGTCTGTCCGGGCGCTGCGGATTATTGGCTTGTACCGGCGGGAAATAGCGCGTTTCCAAGCGCATCGGTAATAAGGCTATCGGTTGGCCACCGTCCAGCGCTTCGGTTAATTGTGCCGGATCACGCTCACCCAGCAAGCCATCGGCCAAACGCTCGATACCGGTTTTCAGTTCGTTGCGCCGCGCGGACAGATTATTTCGGTCGATTCGGGCACTTTCCAGTTGAGTACGTAGTGGTTCGGTGACATTCGGCGATTGTCCCGCTCGTTGAGCCGCGTCCAGTAAGGCTTGCTGCATAAGCAATTGACTATCGGCTTCGCGCAGTTGCGCTTGCAAAGTCAGTAGGCTTTGCCGTTGCTGATTCAGGGTGGCAAGGTTTAGGTCAAGGCGTGGCATGCGATGGTTTCCTCACGGTTATTTCGGCATTTTTAAAGTCGCTCCAGCGTAATAACCGCGGAATGGACGTTGCAATAAAGCGTCGGCGACTGTTGCAGCATGCGGGTTTTGCCATTGGCTGGCGTTGGCTGGAAGCTTGGCGGGTGGCGCTTGCTTGAGCTGGGCGCTGCCAAAATATTGGCCAGCATCCACTTTAACTTCGCTCCAATCTACATCCAGCCAACTTGGGCCGTTTTGACCATCGTTGTCTGGTTCGTCAAATCCGAAGCGCGGTTCGGTCATTTGCTCTTCCAGAATAAAGAAAAAGTTCTGCATTAAATCAGGATCAATATTAAAGCCGATGTAGCTAATATCCTTGCCCAGTCGGCCTTTCATCACCGGCATTTCTATCAAATTCGGATTCATCTCACTTGGATCTTTAACACCAGCGGCGACTGGGGGGATACTGCCGCCGGGGCGACTCTGCCCGTCCTTTTTTGGATAGGCATAAATGGTCAAAGTGGGGAAACGTGCCAGGAGTTGACCGCGGATCAGCAAGACCAGCATTGGCGCGCTGCCTGGTTGTTTACCCAGCGGCTTCGCATCCCAACGGTGAATTTCATTGATATCCACTTTTTGATCGAGTCGCTGCCAGAAATGCTGGAACGGCGTGCCGCGTTGATCGGTGGGAAAACCTTGCCACAAGAGTTCGCGGCCCATCTCGTGGTTGGCGCCCAGCATCAATGCTTCAACAAAGCGTGGGTTGGTTTTAACCGCCATGATAAAGTCATCGGGTAGCGCGCCTACGCCGGGCAGAAAAACTTCCGGTGCAATTTTTTCCAGCTTTCTGGATAGCGGGAAACTCAAGTGCGGATAGGCCATGATCCGATCGAAGGTGCGCGGAATGATGTAGCGCAGGCGTTCGGACAATGCCAGGTCGTGTCGGCTGCTGACAAAATCATGGCTTAATCCCGTATCACGCGACCATGCGACGGCGTGATCGGCCAGCGATAACATGCTGGCTAAGCGGGCGGGCACGGTTTGCGCCGGATCGATGCGATTACGAACCTGGATAGTCGACTGGCTGATGGCAAAGTTCAACGGCAGAATGGCGACTTTTGCCTGATCCTGAGGGCTGACCCAGAGCTGTTGATAATCCTTAAAAGCCGCGGAATACCGTTCTAATACCGCGCGCTCCTTAATCGCGGGTGGCAGGGTTATGCTGGGCAAGGTGGTTGGCGCAGCTTGTGTGGCGCCGAAACGACCGGGTTTGCGAAGGCTGATAGTAACCGGTTCTGCTCCGCCCAGTGTGTTGGCAGGCAGGCTTCTGATCACAGCGCTGTTGCCGAATAAACGTAATGCTGGCCGCGGCACGGAACCCAGGCGGCCGCTTGTGTCGGTTGTACGGAGATTAGTCGTTGTTTCAAGTGCTTTGAGATTGCCGTTGCGACCGTCAATCTTCAAAGGCTGAGCACTGACCAGACCATTTTCCTGCACACTTAGCAGTACCCCATCCGAGCCACGTGGACTGGCTTGCTGAATGAGCTGTTGCAAGTCGCCTTGCAATAGCTGACCGGATGCCAGTTGCAGTTCCTGTATCCGCAATTGATGAGTGTCGGTCAGTAAACCTTTAGTCCAGATATCAGCCATTTTCGGCAGGCTGGCTTTGCTTTTGGCGGCTTGTTCGAGTGCGGTTTTATTGGCAACGACGATCTGGCGAATTTCCGCGACAGTCATACTGCCGGGCAAGCCAGTGTAGGGTTGCAAGTCTATCAAGGCTGCAGGGTCATTTGGCAGCGGAATGTGATCGAAGGAACGGCTACCCATAATCCCGTCCGGCACGAAACGGTTGGGGTCTATACTGCGCAAATTCTGCGCCGCATTGGCAAAAGTATTAACCAAATTAGCCATTTGCTTGACGTTGCTAATCTGGTTGGTAGCCAGGTCTCGTTCGCGAAATTGTGCCATTTTGAACGTGGCGCGCTGGGTACTGGTCAAGCGCCGCATGGCGCCGTCGAATAACTCTGCCGGCAGGGTGGCGGCATCGATGCGGCCATAAAGACTTTGATTGGGCGCCAGTTTGATACGGCCCCGTGCTGCGCCCAGTACGGCTAGCAAGCGATGTTCCGGCAATTTGTCCAAATGTCGCTTTTCGATGCGTTTCAGTACATCATGTGAGAGTCGGCTTAAAGACAAAGCGCGTTCTGCGGCCAACACTTCGCCCACCTGGGTCCAGGCCGCCTGCATGAATTCATCCTGGTTTAATCTTACTACTTCTGCCCCCCAGCCTGCTGCCAGACGATAACGCGGCTGCAGGTTGAGTTGATCCAGCCAATGATTATTGACGCGGCTTTGGTCGACCGTGTGGCGTTTGGCCGGGTGCTCGCCATAAATCGGCGGCGATAAGGTCGGCACTAACGCGGTTTTCTCTGTTCCGGTGTGGGCCAGTTCCTGACCGCTGTTCAGCATATCCTCAAGGCTTTTGGCAAACAGGGGATGATTGCTGACTGGCTCAGGTTCAAAATCCAGCGACACCATCGCGCCTTCAAACACGGTGCTGTCGGGAGTCGTACCGGCAAACAGCAAGTGATCGGCATCTACCGCTACCTGCTGTTCGCCGATATGCCGCAACTGCGCCAGTAAGTCAGTGTCGTTTTGATATTGTTGCGGGGTTTGCAGGCGGCGTGCCAGGGTTTCGATGTCACCGACCGGTCCGGTGGAAAATTCCCAGTGATAATAAACCGGCAATTCAATAGCCTGGCCTTGACTCCACGCGGGCGCCAGATTGGTCATGCCGGGTGGAATCGGCTGACCAAGGCCACGCAATCGACCAGCCTCAAATGCCGGTACGACACAGGCAAAGTAATCCTTGCCTGCTTGTAAGCGACGAGGGCACACCAGCCGCGAAATATTAAGCGCAGGTTTTTGTTCCAGCTCTTTTGCCAGGTTGGTGGCGTCGCTAGCAGTTGACACGGCTTGCGCGTGCGCCCACAGCCAGGATTCTGCCAAATCGGGCAATTCGCTGGCTACTTGTTGGTTGCTGAGACTGATAGACGGAAGCGGTTGGCCGGATTTGACTCTGGGACTTGCTTTAACTGTACTGCGGTCAAGTACGATCAACACCAGCCAGGGCCGAAGGTTATGCTGGTTGTTGGCTTTGGCGGGCGTCAGCAGCCAGGGAAAATCCGGCGGATCGAAGTCGATCACTGCCAGATAATTGGGTTCAAAGTTAGTGATATTGGGTTTAGGGTCGGTACGCACGATTAAGCGTGGGTCAATGCCGATGACATCGCCGGGGCCGTAAAGCGTCAAATCAATCTGGCCTAACACCTCTGCGGCGTCTTTGTCATCCTGCTTGGCTTGCAGTGTTAGCCCGATATTGACTTTGGGGCGAAGCGCCAAGTTGTTTTGACCGTCGTCCGGGTTTTGATGCGAACGCGCCAAGCCGCGGCGCGCCCAGGGCATGAATCGATAAGGGATGCTCATAGTGTCAACTCCGCGAGTTCGGCTACCTGATTAAGAGCCGGGGCGAGGGCGGGGGTAAACCGGCGTACTTGCTCGGCTTGCCAGACGCTGCTGTGTTGGGTGGCGGCGGCAAGGCTCAGGCTGGATTTGTCTGCCACCACCACTGGCGGGGGATTGACCTTGATGGCGGTAGGTAAGGCCGGTTGCGCCAACGCCTTGTCGCGCAGGCTTGATAATCCGGCAGAACCAAATTGCATCAGGGCGCCGTGGCGAGACTCCAGGAATAATGTGTCGCTGAACGAGCGTTGCTTACGCGACTTACGTGGTGCTCCCAGGTCGGCTTCTTCGTAACCCAGATCGCTTGGCACGATGGCACCCAGGTCATAACCATCATCACTGAGTTCAAAACCAGCCGGATAGGCTTCAAAAGAGGGTTTTGCCAACTTGTCGTCTTGCGACATTTCCAGGAATTGCGCGGAGGCAAAAAAGTCTTTTTGAACAATCGGCGGTTTTGCGGCTAAGGCGACTGCATCCTGAGTGAGTTTGAGTTTGGCATCAAAAAACTTGTTGGCACCGCTAATTTTACTACCACTGGCTTTGTCCAGGCGCAATTCCAGCGGCACCAGTTTTTGCTGGAACAGCAGGCTACCAAGGGGATGCGCCAGCAAATAAGCGCTGGGTTTAATGTCTGCCAAGCTCAGATAACTTTCGCCGCCTTTGGGCAGTTGCGCGCTCCAGTTGGCGGTTTTGCTGATCTCCTTGCCAAGCAAATCGGCGATATTGACAGTGATGGCCGGGGTTTCTCGATCCGTGCCCCAGGACTCATCGACATTAAGGGTGAAGTCAGGTAGCGGCCAAGGCGTTTCCACTTTGGCCAATCCGGCAATTCGCCAACGCCCCGGCCCGGCAAGGTGGCCTTCCAGACGAATTGAAGCGAAATCCAGACCGAAGACTTCCACCGCCAGATAGGCGTAAAGATCGACTTCAAAATAGAACTTGGGTTGTAAATAACAAATGGCATCAAAGCCAAAACCGCCTTCAATGCTGGCTATGCCAATATCTGCCCACACCCGTAATTCGGAGCCAGCCTGCACGGTTGCCGAGGTAACGGCAAAATAGCCCTTGTAGGACAGGCCTATGATGCCAATATCGAAGCTGGCGCCCACCCGGTCAAAGGGCGCGGGAATATCGGACGGCACTTCTTTGAAACGCGGATGAAAGCCGCCTGCGCTAATCAGGAAGGTAGGGTGATCGCCAAAATCGGCGCGAAAGGCAAATTGACCCGTGATGCTGATGAAGGCGACACGTGAGTTAACCAGCTTGGCGTCGAAAGCAATGCGTAGCGGGCTGAACACCACTGAGCCGACAAAATCCAGGCGTAAATACAGCAATGCCAGATCAGCACTGACAGCGGGTGGTAGTTGCACGATAGCCTGTCCGAGTATCACGAACTGGTTGGCTTCTACCAATAAAACCAAGCGTACCGTGACCAAACTGGGTGTACCCCAGCCCAGTTCCAGCATCGGACCAATCACAAAACCACCCCGTTTGATGGGGAACAGGGTACGCAAAGTATTGATAATCTTGGGGGCGTCAGCGACCGGGTTGGCGGGAAACAAAACCGCATCCAGCGAGCCGTTGCCTATCCCTTGCGATAGCGCAGTCGGGCTGGCGGTATGCTGCACACCGATCAATCCGCCTACGCCAGTGAGGGTAAAGCCGAACGACAATTGAATGGCCGGAAACTGACCGTAAATCAGTAACAGCAGCGAGAATCCCGCCTCGGTTTTGGTGCTGAGGATAGCAATGGCTTTAACGCCGACCGCCAGCATTTGCAGTTCCAGTGTGCCGGAATACTCGCCGCGGGGAATATCGATATTCAGGTAACCGCCACCCTTGACGATGCCGGCATCCAAACTCAGGCCAATGCCGTTTGGCGGTTTAAAGTCAAAGCCTAAGGCGGGTGGGTTGGTGGCAATATCCAGATTCAGCAACATGCCCAATCTATCGACCGAGGCCTGAAATGGCCCAAGTTCGACGCCGAAAGACGCGGATAGCTCTAGCGTTAGATGGCGAAAATCGCCGTTGACTGGATTCAGTTCCAGATTGATTAACTGTAGTTCAAAGGGGCCGGTGGGTAAGTTGGGTACAGGCAGGCTGGCTTTCAGCCCGGTGCCATTTTTTAGGCGTAGCTTGCCAAATTGATCGGCTTCCGCTTCAACGGCAAAGTCCAGTGCAATGCCCTCTCCCAAAATCAGTTTGAGGAAGCCGTCGTTAGGTTTGAAGGTGGCTTTACCGCGACGGGCAAAGAACGCCAGATTGGGTGAGCCATTTTTCAGATTTAGCCCGGCGCCCAGTTCATCGATAACGAGTTTTACCCCCAAAGCGTCGCTACCTATGCTAAGCGCATCCCGGTTGCGAGCCAGGCTGATGCCCAAGGCAAAATCGCCGACGGCTTGCACTTGGCCCAAAGTCACAGGTAGAAAAATACTTGCGGCAGAATTAGCTTTAAGCCCTATGCTGAAACCACTGTCGCCCAGCGCCTGGCCTTGCTCTAATTTTAAATCAAGCTTGGCTTCCAGCCCGCTTGGTGCATCAGTTTTGAAGAGGATGTCTATGCTGCCGGGTATCGCCTGGAACGGAAATGATAGCTGCGGTCTGGGCAGGGCGGGCAGGGGGACAGGAGGCGCCCAGCCTGCCAAGGGATTAGTGCTTGGCAAGCTGAATGAGCGATCAATCATGCTGCCGGAAATCAACACCAGTAAACCCAGTGCCGCCTGTGTATCCGGGCTTTGGGCGTTGCTGGCGCCCAGCAGTTTGGCGAGCTTTGCCGCTTCCTGGCCGGCAGCGGGATTAGCCTGGGCGTCGCCGCTTAGCGTTAGTAGCATTTTGCCGAGACTGAATGCGCTGGGATAGCGGCTTTTAGGTAAACCATTGCTAAGGTTTTCGATCTGCTCCATCACCGGGGCTATTAGTCCTAACAAGGCCGCGGCTCCGCCGCCTTGCAGACTGTCTACGCCCTGTTTGACTAAATCCAGCGCGACCAGCGCCTCAGCGATAATCTGTGCTGCGACAGACAGCGATTCGGCGTTGGCACCGCCGTCGGCAAAGTCGTTGAGATCAGGATCGGCGGGCGGCGAGGCGGCATTTAACACACCCAGCATTTGCCAGACCATGGCTTCAGCCGCGGGGATTTGGTTCGCTGGCTGCACTTGGCTTATGGACTGATCTACCGATTGCTTGAACCAGTCGTATGTCTGTTTGAAAAGCTTATCCGGTCTAGCCACGTTTCCTCCCACAGAAAAAACGCTGAATTCCAGCGATATTTAGCTATCAGTTTATTCAGCGTAAACCAGCCTGAATCCTTGTTTGCTTACGATTTACCTCGCGTTGCTTGTGAATACTCTGCGTATCTCCAATCACGCTATAGTCGCCTGCCAAAAATTTCGGAACATTGGATTTATTCAGCGTCCAGCATAGCCAGCCAACCCAAAGCGCCAGCATGACTAAACTAAAAACCAATAACGGGAAAAAAGTCAGAAAAAACACAACACAGAAGCAAGCTAAAGCGATAAACAGGGGCGCCAGTATTAGCGGCACTATCCAACCGCTGACCGGGTAAATACGCACAGCCTTGTGCCGTGAAGCGCCGGCGTTGCTTGGTTTTGAAGAAATTTGGATGGTGACCAGTCCCATATCCCGTCCTTTTTTACCAAACTCTATGTCTAATATTTAGTAAGTCAGGCGCTCGATACTTATTTAAGCGTTAAGTTGACTAAAACACTGGGTTTACAATGCGCTTTGCTTCACAGATTTGTCAAGATAACTAAATGTGCTATTGACAATTATATTGTTTTGTGAATTTTATCTGATGGATGAGAATGCAGCTTTAATCCCCGGACTCAAATTTGGCTTTTTAGTCGCCAAACCATTGGCTGGCGGTTTTTTTGACTGCAGAAAGCTAGCACCTTTTGAATTGCCCGGCACCATTGAACCATTGCCGGTTGGATGTGTGCTAGCGCACCGACTCAGTCTAATTTATGTGTTATTTTCAAACCGTTAGGAGATCACTTAGCAGCCAGCACATATAACTACTCAATTAATTTTGGATTAAACGATTGTGAATGTACTCTCTGCGAACCTTAAAAAATTATGCAGGTTAAGAAACGGCAAGATGTAATTCCCTGCAGTCAATTAACTCACAGTGAGCTGAAAAATGGTTAAACCCCACACGGCCAGTTTAGGCTCCAATGCCTTGACGGCTGATAACGCCGCCAAGCAAGCACCCAAAACCCTGAATCCCAGTAAACCCAGTATCGATTCGGATAGTGCGCCGCCGATTGTTGCCATAGGCACGTCTGCGGGTGGCTTGGAGGCCATGGAACAGTTTTTTACTCATGTTCCGCCTGCCTGCGGGGTGGCGTTTGTGGTGGTTCAACATCTCGATCCCAATCATCAAGGCATGTTGCCGGAATTGCTGCAGCGGGTGACGCCGTTGACCGTGACCCAAGCCGACGAGCGCATGAAAATAGCGCCAAACTGGGTGTATGTGATTCCCCCCAACAAAGATTTGTCCATCCTGCACGGCAAGCTGCATTTGCTGGAACCGCTGGCACCAAGAGGTTTGCGGTTGCCGATAGATTCGTTTTTCCGGGCCCTGGCCGACGATCAACACGAACGGGCAATCGGCGTGATTTTGTCGGGCATGGGTTCGGACGGTACCCTGGGCTTGCGCGCCATCAAGGAAAATGCCGGTTTGGGTGTGGTGCAAACGCCAGAGTCCGCGCAATTCGATTCGATGCCGCGCAGTGCGATCAATGCTGGCGTGGCGGACATTGTCGCGGCCCCGCCAGAGCTGTGGGGAAAAATCCATGCCTATTTGCAACATAGCCCGCGCGGACTGCATGCCGTGTCGGACATTGTCCTGGAGTTAAAAAACCAGAGTGCGCTGGAACAAATCGTGATCCTGCTACGCGAGCGCACCGGTAACGATTTTTTGCTGTATAAGAAAAATACCATTTATCGGCGTATCGAGCGGCGCATGGGGCTGCATCAGATCGATTCAATCGCTAAATACGTGCGTTATTTGCGCGAGAATCAACAAGAACTGGATTTGCTGTTCAAGGAACTGCTGATCGGCGTAACCAGCTTTTTCCGCGATCCGGCGGTATGGGAGTCGTTGAAGACAGACGCCATTCCCGCGCTGCTCGCGCAGTATCCGGCCGGTAAGGCCTTGCGCGCCTGGGTGGCGGCCTGCTCGACCGGCGAAGAAGCCTATTCCCTGGCCATTGTTTTTAAGGAAGCATTGGCCGCCAGCCAAGTGCCACAGCCGTTTAAACTGCAAATTTTTGCCACAGATCTGGATCAGGATGCGATAGACAAAGCCAGGCAGGGACTGTATCCGGCCAATATTGCCGAAGATATGTCCGTAGAATGCCTAAGCAAGTTTTTCCGCAAAGAAGGCGGCGAATATAGAATCAACAAGGAAATCCGCGAAATGGTGATCTTTGCGCCGCATAACGTGATTATGGACCCGCCATTTACCAAGTTGGATCTGCTTAGCTGTCGTAATCTACTAATTTACTTGAGCCAGGACTTACAGAAAAAACTGATTCTGCTGTTCCATTACACGCTCGCCAATCAAGGTATTCTATTGCTTGGCAATGCTGAAACTACAGGCAATACCGGGCATTTATTCACTGTTATCGATAACAAATCCCGGCTTTACCGGCGGACTGGCACACCTTTTCCGTTGGACGTGGATTTTCCCACCAAGTTTTTTCCAATCGCACCCATGGCCAACGACACCGACAAAACCCCATCCATCCCCAATCTGCAAACTTTGGCTGATCAGCTATTGCTGCAGCATTTTTCGCCAGCGGCGGTTTTGGTTAACTCCGCAGGCGACATTCTCTACATCAGCGGCCGTACCGGTAAATATCTGGAACCGGCGGCGGGCAAGGCCAACTGGAATATTCACGCGATGGCCCGCGAAGGCTTAAGATACGAGCTGATTACCGCGCTGAAAAAAGCCCGCAGTCAAACTGAAGCCGTGCATGTTTCCGGGCTCAGCGTCGGCACCAACGGCGGCAGCCAAATAGTAAATTTGACGGTTCAGGCTATCATTAAACCGCAGGCCTTAAACGGCATGTTGATTGTGGTGTTCACCGATGTCGCGGCGCCAGCGCTCGGCAGCGCGATCCGCAAGTCTGCCAGCGCCACGCAAAAAGCCATGCAAATCGAACTGCAACAATCCCGCGAAGATTTACAAACCTTGCGCGAAGAAATGCAGACCTCGCAAGAAGAACTGAAGTCCGCCAATGAAGAACTGCAATCGACTAATGAGGAATTGCAATCTACCAACGAGGAATTGACCACCTCCAAGGAAGAAATGCAGTCTTTAAACGAAGAATTGCAAACCGTGAATGCCGAGTTGCAAGTCAAAGTGGATGACCTGTCGCGAGTCAGTAACGATATGAACAATCTGCTGAATAGCATGGAAATTGCGACGGTATTCCTGGATAACACTTTGAATATCCGCCGTTTTACCAGCCACATCAGCCATCTCTTCAAAGTGATAGGCTCTGATGTTGGTAGGCCGTTGTCGGACATTGTCACCGATCTGGATTATCCGGAACTGCAACAAGATGCCCAAGAGGTATTACGCAGCCTGGTGTTTGTGGAAAAACAGATCAAAGCCCGCGACGACAGGTGGTTTAAAGTACGTATCGTGCCTTTTCGCACTCAGGACAATTTAATCGACGGTGTGGTGATAACCTTCATCGACATCTCGGAAACCAAAAAGCTGGAAGCCGTACTAAGGAATAGCGATGAAAAAACGCCATGATGGCAGTAAGAGCGGCTCGGAATTGCGCCAGCGCGCGGAACGGCAATTGGTAGATGCCACGCTGACAAGTGCAATCGAGTCGCAACATAGGCTGATGCACGAATTACAAGTGCATCAGATCGAACTGCAAATGCAAAACGAGGCTTTACGAGAAGCCCGTGCCAGCGCGGAACAAGCCTTGCTGCGCTATGCCGAACTGTTCGATTTCGCCCCGCTGGCTTACTTTACGCTAAACAGGGACGGCAGCGTCCAGCAGACAAACTTCAAAGGCGAGCGGATGCTGGCTATGGAGCGCCGCAACATAACCGGGCGACGCTTTGCCAATATCGTCGCGAGCGACTATCGGCCCGTCTTCACTGGTTTCCTGGAAAAAGTGTTTGCTAATCCCGGCACTCAGCATTGCGAAATCGTCCTGGAACCTGGCGGGCATGCGACTTGGGTATCGATAGAAGCCATTGCCGACAGCGACCGCCAAAGCTGTTTGGCTGCTATGGTTGATATTAGCGAGCGCAAAAATTACGAGCAAGAATTACAACTGGCAGCGACCGTTTATCTAGCTATCGAAGAGGCCATTCTGGTGACCGATAGCAACGATAAAATTATTGCCGTTAATCCGGCATTTACCAAGCTTACCGGCTATTCCGCAGCCGAGGCCATTGGTCAAACCATGTCGCTGCTGAAATCCAGTCGTTATGATGAGGCTTTTTTTACCGAGTTGTGGAAACAGCTGAATAACACTGGGCAATGGCAAGGCGAGATTTGGAGCCGACAAAAAAATGGCGCTGAGTATCTGGCACGCTTATCCATTACTACCGTGTATGACGACCAAGGCCGAGAGATTCGTCGCGTGGCCATGGCCTCGGACATCACCGAACAGCGCCGCGCCGAACAACTGATTCATCAACAAGCCAATATCGATCCGCTCACAGGTCTACCGAATCGACGCATGTTTCTGGACCGCTTGCAGTGCGCGATCAACAAATCGCACCGCGAGCATCAAAAGCTGGCCTTGATGTTCATGGATCTGGATCGTTTCAAAGACATCAACGATACCCTGGGCCATGATGTGGGGGATAGCTTGCTCAAGGAGACCACGCAACGCCTGATGAGTTGTATTCGGGAGACCGACACGCTCGCCCGGCCAGGTGGCGATGAATTTACGCTAATCCTGAGCGAACTGCATGGACTGAACAGTATCGAACGGGTGGCGCAGGCCATGTTGGGAACCATGATGGCGCCGTTTCAGCTAAAGGATGAACGTTGCTACGTATCGGTCAGTATCGGCATTGCCTTGTATCCAGACGATGCGGATACCATGGAAGAGTTGCTCAAGAAGGCCGACCAAGCCATGTACGCCGCCAAAGATAAAGGGCGCAGCCAGTTTTGCTTCTTCACGTCGGCCATGCAGGAGGCCTCCGAGACACGTTTGCGGCTGACCAACGACCTTCGGCATGCCCTTGCCGACAATCAATTCTGGGTGGCCTACCAACCGATTGTGGATTTGGCGACGGGCGCAATCAAAAAAGCCGAGGCGTTAATCCGCTGGCAACATCCCACTCGCGGACTGGTCAGTCCGGCTGAGTTTATCCCTATCGCAGAAGACAGTGGTTTGATCACCGAAATTGGCTCATGGGTGTTTCATCAAGTAGCCGATCAAGTAGCCAAGTGGCGTATCAAGCACCATGCCTTGTTCCAGATCAGCATCAACAAATCTCCTGCACAGTTTCACAACAACAGCGACAAAATGGCCGATTGGGTTGAACATTTAAACCGCTTAGGCTTGCCCGGTGGCTGTATTGCCGTGGAAATTACCGAAGGGCTGTTATTGGATAATTCCAGTATCGTCGCAGATAAATTATTGGCTTTTAAAGATGCCGGCATGCAAACCTCGCTGGACGATTTCGGCACTGGCTATTCCTCGCTGTCGTATTTAAAAAAATATCACATCGACTTTTTAAAGATAGACCAGGCCTTTGTGTCCAATCTGGTAGCCAACTCCACCGATATGACGCTATGCGAAGCCATAATTGCGATGGCGCACGTACTGGGTATGAAAGTGATTGCAGAAGGCATAGAGACCGAGGAACAGCGCGACTTACTGTTTAAGGCTGGCTGCGATTACGGGCAAGGCTATTTATTCTCCAAAGCGGTGTCTGCCGAGGAGTTTGAGACGCTATTTCCGGTTACAAATACTGAACCCGGGGCAAGCAGTTAGCTAGCGGCGACCCCTAAAAACTGCACCACAGCAGATCTCATTCCAGCCTTGTCACCTTATATTACAGTCTAGTCAAGTGACTATATGGTGGTTCTTGCAATCTAAATTGTAACGGCCACGCCAAACCGCCAATGTTCGCCAGCGTACAGACTGATCCCGGCTCTGTGCCTAGAATCGGCACTTGCTTTCAAACAGTCGAGTTATCTGCCGTCATGCGGATTTTTAGCGCCGCCTGACTCGGCACGTTTTCCGTAAACACCCATTCCCAAGGAACAGCCATGAACACCAGATCCGATTATCCCTATAGAATTTTTACCAACAAACTGTTTGCGATAGCTTGTTTGTCGGCCGCTTTAGGGCTTGTCGCGTGCCAGCCGTCAGACCAGACGGAAAAAGCGGGGCAAAAAGTCGATAAAGCCGTTGAAAACGCCGGACAAAAGCTCGAACAAACCTCAGAAAAAGCCGAATTAAAAATTGAAGCCGCAAAAGAATCGGTAGTACAGCAAGCGGAAAAAGCCGGGGCATCCATAGATAAAGCGGCGGAAACCTCTAACGATGCCTTGGAAAAAGCCGGTAAACAGATCGATCAAGCCATCAACAATTCCGAAAAGCGCCTTGAAGCCGCTAAGGATTCAGTGGTGGATAGTACTAAAGCAACCGGCGCCTATCTGGACGATTCTATGATTACCGCCAAAATCAAGACCGCGTTGTTAAACGATGACATTCTGAAGTTGGCGCCGATTGACGTAACGACTGTAAACGGCGCGGTAACCTTGCGCGGCACCGTCGATTCCGAGCAACTGGTAGCTAGAGCAATCGGTTTGGTGAATAGCCAGGAACATGTGACGTCGGTAAAAAACGAGTTGTTGGTTAAAACCAGCGTACCGAGTAACCAATAATGAAATATTCACCGACCAGCTTAGCGGGTATTTTGTTGCTGTCCTCGCCCATGGCGCAGGCTACACCGGCGGATGATGCCTATATCGCCGGCTATGCCGCAGCCGCGTTGAAACACCGTGTAAAACTCGATATGCCGGCCTTGACGGTAAAAGACGGCGTGATTACCTTACCGGCCGCCGGGATGTCAGACGCGCATCGGGCTGAGGCCAGTAAAGTCTTGGCGGAGATTCCCGGCGTCAACGCCGTGAAAATAGCTGAAACCACTGAAGTACATGCCAAAGAGGCCGCGTCGCTTGCCGCGGATCCAACCACGTTGACCACAGCGGAGAGCCTGGTGTTACCGACCGGCTTGCTACCGACCGGGCATTTGTTCAAAGCGCTATTGGCCGATCCACGCTGGGCGCATTTTTCTGCAGCTTACCGCAATTACCAAAGCAACAACTTCGACGGTCGCGATATAGCCTCGGTAAGTTTCGGCGAAACCATACCGTTTTATCGGGCCAACATTGGCAATTCTACGGCGCAATGGGAAGCTGGACTGCAAGCCGGTGTGTTTAGCGACTTTAATCTGGATGCCGCATCCTCCGATCTAGTGAATACCGATTTTATCGCCTCGATTTACTCCAGTGCACGCGTCGGGCAGTTTTCCGGTTTCGGCCGACTGTATCATCAAAGTTCGCATCTGGGTGACGAATTTTTACTGCGCAAGGTCAACACCACCTTCGAGCGCGTTAATCTGAGCTATGAAGGCGTGGACCTTAAACTGTCGTACGAGTTGCCATACGGTGTGCGGATTTACGGCGGTGGCGGCGGCTTGTTTCATAGAGAACCTTCGGCATTGAAAAAATGGTCCGCGCAATACGGTATCGAGTTTAGAAGCCCATGGCGTCTGGATTTTGCATCGATGCGTCCGATCATTGCTGCCGACATCAAGAATTACGATCAAAACAACTGGAGTGCCGATATTTCGGCCAGAGCCGGTGTTGAGTTCGACAATACCAAAATCCTGGGTCGCAAACTACAGCTGATGGTCGAATACTTCAACGGCTATTCGCCCAGCGGCCAGTTTTACAAGGATAAAGTGGAATACGTCGGTTTAGGGGCGCATTACCACTTTTAGATGGGCAGTCGCTAAGCAAGCCAAGCGCATTACGATCACTTTCATCTTTTATGCAAACCAATGAGCGTTTTTAGCGCTCATAACAGACCATACGCGTGGATATCGCGTCGGTCGGTGCGTCAACGCATATTGATTAAACTAGCGCGGGCAGATTGTAATGTGGGTGGGGCAGGGAACAGACTTGACGGGCTATGCAGCGCATTGCGTATCCGCTTTGTTACAGTAAATCCTGATCTGATTGCAACTTGTTTCAAGCCGAGCGCTGACCAATGCGTTGAGGTTTGCCGTGTTTTTTATGCCAACTGTAAAAACCTCTTTTGGCCAGTTCCACTACCAATAGGTACGACACTGCCATCGCCGCCAGGATGAAATAAAACTGGGCGGGTGGCGGCACAAAGCCAAAATAGTGGCCTAGCGAGGTAAACGGCAGGATGGCACCGATCAACGCAACCGACAGCGAAGTGGCGACCAAAACCGGATGCGCCCGACTTTTGAACGGATTGCCGCGGGTGCGGATGATAAAAATCACCAACACCTGTGTCGATAGCGACTCAACAAACCAGCCGGTCTGGAACAGCGCGGCGTCGGCTTTCAATACATACAGCAGAATGTAGAAAGTCAAAAAATCGAAGGCCGAGCTGATCGGGCCAATCACCCACATAAAATTGCGGATAAAGGTCATATCCAGTACCCGTGGTTTACGCAATTCTTCCTGGTCGACTTGATCCAGCGGAATCGGTACTTCGGAAA
The DNA here is from genome assembly GCA_903858105.1 of uncultured Pseudomonadota bacterium. Lineage (GTDB taxonomy): Bacteria > Pseudomonadota > Gammaproteobacteria > Methylococcales > Methylomonadaceae > Methylomonas. The sequence goes on from CAIOHN010000226.1 coordinate 18,188, forward strand.
TGTCGTACAGAATATTGTTAAGCAAAATCTGGGTCGGCAACATCGGTAAAAACGGCAGAAATAATGCAGCCCCAGCCATGCTGAACATATTGCCAAAATTGGAACTGGTGCCCATCATGATGTATTTCAGGATATTGCCGAAGGTGCGGCGGCCTTCCAGTACGCCGTCATGTAATACCTGCAAATCCTGATCCAGCAGAATCATGTCCGCCGCTTCCTTGGCGACATCGACTGCAGAATCCACCGACAAGCCCACATCCGCAGAATGCAGCGACGGCGCATCGTTTATGCCATCGCCCAGATAACCCACCACATGACCGCGCGCTTTCAACGCCAGGATCACCCGGTTTTTTTGTGCGGGATTGACCCGGCAAAACAGATTGGCTTGCTCCACTCTGATGCGCAAAGCGTGGTCGTCCATGTCGGCGATGTCCTTGCCGGTCAGTATGCCGAGAATGGGAATATTTAATTGTTTGCAGACATGCTGGGTGACTAAATCACTGTCGCCGGTGACGATTTTGACGGTTACGCCGCTATCCTGCAATGCCGCCAGCGCCGCGCCAGCGCTTTGTTTGGGCGGATCGAGAAAACCGGCAAAACCGGCAAAGATCAGCTCGCTTTCGTCGCTGACCACTGCGTGCGGGTGATCTTGCGGCACTTCTCGCCAGGCAATGCCTAGTACTCTAAAGCCTTCGCGTTCCAGGGCATTATGTTGCTCGTGGATTCTGGCCCGGCTGGCCGGATCTAGCGGTACTTGCTGGTCGCTGCCTTGTTGTTCGAAGCGGGTGCAAAGGGTGATGATCTCTTCAGATGCACCTTTCACGACCAGCAAGCGGCCATTGCCTTTATCCAGCAATACCGACACCCGTCGCCGCTCAAAATCAAAAGGCACTTCGTCGATTTTTTGCCAGGCGCTGACGTCTATGCTTTCGTGCGCCAGAATAGCTTCGTCCAGCGGGCTTTTCAGGCCGGTTTCAAAAAAGCTGTTCAGGTAGGCCAGTTCCAGCACCCGTGCGCTGGGTTGGCCTTGCGGATCGACATGTTGTTCCAGTCTGATCTTGGCCTCGGTCAAGGTGCCGGTTTTGTCGGTGCAGAGTACGTCCATCGACCCCAGGTTTTGAATCGCCGCCAGACGTTTAACAATCACCCGTTTTTCCGCCATGTGCATAGCGCCGCGTGATAGCGTGACTGACACTACCATCGGCAGTAATTCGGGTGTCAAACCGACTGCCAGCGCCACCGCAAACAAAAACGATTCCAGCCAGGGCTTGCCCAAATAAGCATTCACCAGCAACACAAACAGCACCAGCAATACGGTCAGGCGCATGATCAGCAAGCCAAAGCGATGGGTGCCGACTTCAAAGGCTGTGGCCGGGGCGCGACTGGTCAGCGTATCGGCGATAGCGCCAAGCGCAGTGCTGGTGCCAGTTTTGATGACGCGCATTTTGGCGCTGCCGCTGATCACGGTGGTACCCATGAAAACTGCGTTGCTGGCGTCTTGTATCTCGGTGGCGTCGGCGGCTAATTCACCTGGACGTTTTTCGATAGGATAACTTTCGCCGGTCAGCAGTGCTTGTTTGACGAACAGATCGCAGGCCTCTATCAGCAAGCCGTCTGCTGGCACCATATCGCCTGCCGACAGCAGGGCAATGTCATCCGGCACGACCTCGGTTACCGGTAAATCCACGGGCTGGCCGTCGCGCATCACTCTGGCTTTGACCGATACCGAATGCCGCAAGCTTTCGGCGGCTTTGCCTGCTCGATGTTCTTGCACAAAATCCAGGGTAACGCTGAACAGCACCATGATGCTGATGATGACAAAGTTGGTGATTTCGCCAGTGAATGCAGAAATCGCGCTGGCGGCCAGTAACAAAAGCACCAGCGGATTTTTGAAGCGTGAAAAAAACTGCAGAATCAACGCCTGCTTATGACGATCACGAAAAATATTCGGGCCAAATTCGGCCAATCTGGCACTGGCTTCGGCGCTGGATAAACCGCCCACCTCGTTAGCGCGGGCAGTGCGCAACTGTGAAGGCGATTGCAGCCACCAACTTGTGCTATCAGCTTGCGCTTTGTGCTTGGATTTTTTCATCTGCTGCTCGATAGTGGAAGTGGCGGTTAGCGGGGTTCAACATCTGGGGATGATGGCAACTCAAGTTCCGGCCCGTTGCCGCAACTTTTCCGGTAAGTGATTGCGGTCGCCCAGTACTTCCAGCATAGGCCCGTATTCAGTGAACTTGATAACGCTAACCGAGGCTGCGAGGGCATTAATGCGATCCCGATAGCGGCCCAAGTCGATACCCAGCAAACTGCACAACAAAATGCGGATCGTCGCTTTGTGCGATACCAACAGCACGTTGCCGGTTTTGTATTGGGTTTGGATTTCTGTTATCACCGGCAGGGCACGGGCGGCGATTTGCATAGCTGTCTCGCCGCCGGAAGGTGGATTCCAGGCCGGATCGGTTTGCCAGCGGATATAGTCCTGGGCATGGTGCTGATTCACGTAGTCCTGTTCCTGGTCCTCCCAGGCGCCGTAGCTGATTTCCCTTAAGCCATCGCGAAACTGCATGGCCAGCCCCAAGGTGTCGCACAAGGGTTGGGCGGTAGCAATGGCCCTTTGCATTGGGCTGACGTAGACGCCGCTCCAGCTAACCGTGCGGTAGGCATTGGCAAACGCTTGCGCCATTGCCTTGCCCTCAGCCGTTAAATCTGGATTCAGCGCTCCGCAAAATGCGCCGCGTTGGCTGTAGGCAGTCTCGCCGTGGCGCAGCAAATAGATTTTCAAGCTCATAATCACCTCAATACGGCCAGTGCCATTGATCGTCTTCCGGCCGGTCTATGCCATGCTCGTAAGCGTAGTTGCGGCAGTCGATTTGCCGGTCGCGCAGTTTTTCTTTGACGTGCGCAGCGGACACTTGCAAAGCCGGGATGCGGTCAATTGCATCGATTGCCAGGCTGAAACGGTCGGTTTCGTTTTGAATCGCCAGTTCCAGTGGGGTGTTGATGCTGCCTTTTTCCTTGTAGCCGCGTACATGCAGATTGGCGTGATTGTGGCGCCGATAGGCCAGTCGGTGAATCAGCCACGGATAACCGTGGAAATTGAAGATCACCGGTTTATCGACAGTAAACAAACTGTCGAAATCCCGATCCGACAGACCGTGCGGATGCTCGCTGGCGGGCACCAGCTTGTAAAGATCGACCACGTTGATGAAGCGAATCTTCAATTGCGGAAAATGCTCGCGCAGCAAGACCACCGCCGCTAGCGCTTCCTTTGTAGGAATGTCGCCAGCGCTGGCCATCACCAGATCCGGCTCCACGCCGTCGTCGTTGCTGGCCCATTCCCAGATGCCGATGCCTTTGGTGCAATGTTTGATCGCTGCGTCCATATCCAGGTATTGCAGATGCTTTTGTTTGTCGCAGACAATCACATTGATGTAGTCGGTGCTTTGCAGGCAATGATTGGCCACAGACAGCAGGCAGTTCACATCGGGTGGCAAATAAATACGCGTCACCGAGGGGCTTTTATTGACCACCAGATCCAGAAAACCGGGATCTTGATGGGTAAAACCGTTGTGATCCTGGCGCCAGACCGTGGAGGTAATCAGCAAATTCAGCGACGATACCGGCGCCCGCCAGGATACGGCCTTGGACATCGCCAGCCATTTGGCATGCTGGTTGAACATGGAATCGATCACATGCACAAAGGCTTCATAGGACGAAAAAAAGCCATGGCGCCCCGTCAATAAATAGCCTTCCAGCCAGCCTTCCAGGGTGTGTTCGGAGAGCATTTCCATCACCCGTCCGTCCGTTGCCAACTCGCCGCCGTCGGCATCTTCCGGAAGATAATCCGCAAGCCAGGTTTTTTTGCTGGCCTTATAAATATCATCCAGCTTGTTGGAACTGTTCTCGTCGGGACCGAACACCCGGAAATTGTGAATATTGGCGCTCATGATGTCGCGCAGAAATTTGCCCAACGGCCGGGTGTTTTCCGCCGACAGCTTGCCGGGCACAGCCAGTGCCAAGGCGTAATCGCGAAAATCCGGCATCCTTAAAGCCTTGCGTAGCAGGCCGCCGTTGGCGTGGGGATTGGCGCTCATGCGCCGGTTGCCTTGTGGGGCCAGGGCTTTCAATTTGGGAATCAATTTGCCGTTTCCATCGAACAGTTCTTCCGGTTTATAGCTATGCAACCAGTCTGACAATAACTGCATATGCGCCGGGTTGTCTTTCACCCCGGCCAGCGGCACTTGATGGGAACGCCAGAACGCTTCCACTTTATGTCCGTCCACTGCTTTCGGCCCGGTCCAGCCTTTCGGGCTGCGCAGGATAATCATCGGCCAGTGCGGGCGAGTCGGGATGCCACTGCTGCGGGCTTCTTGTTGAATTCGCCGAATTTCCAGTACGCAAGATTCCAGCACACCGGCCATCAGTTGATGCATGGTTTCCGGGTCGCTACCTTCTACGAAATAGGGTGTGTAGCCGTAGCCGCGAAACAATTGCGCCAGTTCATCGTGAGGAATCCTTGAGAGCAGCGTCGGGTTGTTGATCTTGTAGCCGTTCAGATGCAGGATGGGCAGCACCGCGCCATCACGAATCGGGTTGAGGAATTTATTTGAATGCCACGACGTTGCCAACGGCCCGGTTTCGGCTTCACCGTCGCCGACCACTACCGCCACCAGCAAATCTGGATTGTCGTAAGCAGCGCCGTAAGCGTGGGAAATACTGTAACCCAACTCGCCGCCTTCGTGGATCGAGCCAGGTGTTTCCGGCGTGCAGTGGCTGCCGATGCCACCGGGAAAGGAGAATTCTTTAAAAAACTGCAATAAACCTTCTTCGTCCTCACCCTTGTTGGGGTAGATTTCCGCATAAGTGCCTTCCAGATACACCGGCGCCAATACACCAGGCGCGCCGTGGCCGGGGCCGGCCAGAAAAATGGCATTGAGGTCGTATTGCTTTATCAGACGGTTCAGATGGATGTAGATAAAGCTCAAGCCAGGGCTGGAACCCCAGTGACCGAGCAGCCGGTTTTTGATATGTTCCGGTGTCAGCGGCTCTTTTAATAACGGGTTATCGCGCAAATAAATCATCCCGGCGGCCAGGTAGTTGCAGGCTCGCCAATAGGCGTTGATGTTATGGAGTTCGTCTGTGCTTAGCGGTTTACTTGATGTCGTATTCGTCATTTGCTACCTCCCTTCAGTAGTTGGGTCGCTATCGCGACAGCTTATTTGTATGTCGGTTCGCGGGCCGACAACCGCGATACTTTCTTTTGCGTCGCCAAAAGAAAGTATCCAAAGAAAAGGCGACCCGGTATTCCGCCTCAATCCTGCGGGCCTTGTTCGCCAAAAGCTGCGATGCTCGGGGCGGAATGACGGGAGAAAAACCCCGTCGCTTCCGCGACACTTATCCTCAAACCATCGAACTAAGCGTATTCCGAAACCGATTCAAGGCCAGCGCAAAAAACACCGCCCCAATCCCAATCAACGCCAGAAAATCAGTCCAAACAATGCTAAATCCGGCCCCACGATACAAAATAGCCTGCGCCAGTGACACGAAATGCATCGTCGGTGCTGCCAGCATGATGTTTTGCACTTGCACCGGCATGCTTTCGCGGGGCGTCATGCCGCCGGACAGCATTTGCAAAGGCAACAGGATGATCAGCATCAATAGCCCTAGCTGCGGCATCGAGCGGGCCAGCGTGCCGAGATAAATCCGTAACGAGGTGGCGGCAAACAGATGCAGCAACATACCCAAAATAAACAAGCCCAGTGACCCTTGAATCGGTACATCCAGCAGGCCATGCACGACAAAAATTATAGATGCTGTCGCCACTAAAACAACGACTAGCCCCATCGACCACACCTTCGTTAAACAATTTTTCGGTTAGCGACAGGGTGTCTTGCTGAGTTTGCAGGTTTGAGGTGGTGATGCGTAGTTGATTCTGGGTGCTGCGGTATTCGACATAAGCGCGGGCCAACTCAGCTCTGAGTGTGACCAGCGCTTGCCGGTAATCGGCGTGGGCACCGTCAAGCTCGGCCAAGGCCGCTTCCAGACGCCGTTGTTGGCGGCCAAACAAATCGATTTCCCACAATGCATCGAAACCCAGCTCGAACATGTTGTAACGCAGGCCGGGCGCCAGCGCAGGCAATGGATTTTCCTGGCGCTGCGCACCGGCTTTAATATTCACGGTCGGGAATAATTCCGCCTGTGTGCCGCGCCGCTCGGCGCGAGCCTGGTCGATACGGGTCAATGCAATTTTTATATCCAGATTGCCGGCCAAGGCTTTGTCCATCAACGCATTTAGCGGGGCGTCATTAAAACGCAGCCACCAGTTTGGCAAGGGCTTGGTGGCTAATGTTGTTAAGGCAGGATTGATGCGTTCAGCTTGCCAACTAACTGGAACGTCGGGTGTTGGTTCATGGTAGTCAGGGCCGACACTGCAACCGCCAACAGTCATCAGGATGATCATCCATGCTGACTTACGCGACATTCTGGTGTTTAAGCCGATAAGTAAGCCGCCATTGCGCTGTCAGTTTAGGCTTGCATAGTGCAGATTTGGCGCGTCCCATGGGCTTAGTCCTGTATGAATCTTATCAGAGCAGCGTAATGGCTTAGGTCTTTCAGGTCTGTGCGCTAGCGTACTTAAGCTAGCGCTGAACAAGTTGATTCCGCGCATACCCTCAGGGCAAGTGGTTCGACAAGCTTTCCACTTTATGCCCTTTGGGTCTTGATCCTGTGGAACGGCTTAATCAGGGTGTCCAAAACTTAATGCATCTCGGATTGAACCTTTGTGTGCTTGACATGTTCGATAGCGTACAGACGGCGCTATTTTTTGCTACTAGAGTGCGGGTTAGAGTTTGGCACCGCCTTACGATGCTCCCAAGGGGGCGAACCCCCGGAAGCCGACTTTATTTTTCACGAAGAGGTAAGTAGTCATGAACACAATAATTACAAACGATAAAGCCAGCAAAGATTTCGCTGCGCTGAAAAAGCTGACCGCAACGGTTTACCTATGTCAGGTATTGACCTTTGCCTTTGCGGGACTGCCGTTACTGGTTGGGGTGGCGATTAATTTTTTCTATCGCAGCAATGTCAAAGGCACTTGGCTGGAGTCGCATTTTAATTGGCAGATTAAAACCGTCTGGGTGACCTTGGCAGGGTTTGCTTTGTCCGGTCTGTTATTGATGCTGGACTTACAACTTAGCTTGATTGTTTTGATCCCAACCTTGCTGTTGCTGATTTATAGAATCGTCATTGGCTGGACCAATTTGACTGCGGAGAAGTCTTTGCAGGATCTGAGTTAAGCCATCACAGACTGGCTTGGTCAACGTCGTCAAAATCGGCGCTGGCTAAGCCTTCAATAAGTACCCAAAATACGCTCGTAAGTCGCCCTCTCGGTTCGATAACATTCGCAAGCGGCGGCTTCCAGGCCGCTACGATCTAGAACCGTAATATCGCCGCGTCTATAGCTGATCAACTTTTGTGCCTGCAAGGAAAGTGCGGCCTTGGTAATGCCGACCCGCCGTACGCCCAAGATATAGGCCAGGAAAATATGGGTGACATGAAAAGTATCGGCGTGCGCTCGGTCGTGTGTCATCAGCAGCCAACGCGCCAGGCGGGCTTCCACCAGATGAAACCGGTTACAGGCGGCAGTTTGCGCCAGTTGGCTCATCGATACATACAAATAGCGCTTCAACTCCTGCTGCAACGGCCTGCTGCGTTCCAGTTCCTGCAAAAACACGGGCACACTGATGCGTAGCGCAGAACCTGCGCCTTGCACCAGTGCTTGAAACGGCGCGATGTCGACACCCAATATCAGCGTAATACCCAGAATGCCTTCGTTGCCGATTAAACCCACTTCCAGACCGGTATCGCCATCGACCGGCGTTACCAGGGAAATAAAACTGCTGGTAGGGAAATACACGTGCGGAATCTTTGTTCCCGCCAAGTAGAGTACTTCAGCAAAAATTAGCTCGACCGATTCGCAGTGTGCAAGCAAATGCTCACGATCCGTATCGGGCAGGGCATTCAAAAGACGGTTGGCCGCGGGAACGGCGGGGATGGACGACACGGGCGTTCTCCTGCGGTGTTTTGAGGGCTAGCCCGACAGAAGATAATGGATGCGAACAGGCGCAAATCCCGATGTCGGTGCAGGTCAGCAGGCGTTTTGTCTGCCGCTTGGGTGGACAGACTAGCGGCTCGGGAGTTGCTTGTCTGTATGTTAGCGCACAAACAGGCCAGTTCCCGCTGCTCGGCTTGAATGGATAGTTTTGATGAGTTTCGGCGTATGTGCCCCAGCGTACAGACTAGAGCAAGCCGCTGCCGTAATCTGTTCTCAGCTTAGGTGAAATCACCCAGCAGCCGGGATGTACACATTTAATCATAGTTTGATCGTCGCGGTTTCAGAGCAAGATGCCAGCTTAAGCGGCTTTTATTTAAGCCAGCAGTAGTGAGCGTTTTGCGCCTTTATAGACTATATACACCGGACAAATTTATGAAAATTAGACACTTATTAATGGCTTTACTGTTATCTTTCGGATCATTCGCCGCGCATGCTGCCGGTAGTCCGTTGAACGAAAGCTTTACCAACCTGATTGCCTTGTCGAACAACGCCTTGGAAGCAGGCAAGAAAGGTGACGCCCAAGCATTTATTGATAGTGCGACTATTGCTTTGGACGCATTGAAAGAACAAAACGAAAAAGGCAGCTCCATTCGTTTGCAACGGGCTAACGCCAAATTAAAAGCGGCGATAAAAGCAGCTAAAGCCGGTAACTTGCAAGAAGGTATAACCGACGTGGAACAAGGCATTGCGGAAATGCAGCTAGAAAAAAAATAATCTTGCAGTTAGCAAGCCGACGGGGAATGTCGTCAGCTTCACTATAAATTGCTTTATGTTAGAGCGTTTTAAAGCCGGTTAACACCGGCTTTTTTGTGAACGCTACCTAAGCAAAAGAACGCATCGTCCGGCTTGCGACTCCATGATCCGGATGGGATTGTTGGTCTACCCAGGTTCCCACTGCTGGGGCAGAAACTAAACAGAGAAAGTTGTGGATCAGTGCTAATATCCAAGTGTTTGTCACAATCCTGAAACTTCGCTGTTTAAATCAATGCCTAAAATACCGATCTCGCCATGAATGCCGCCGACTTACGCAGTGATGCCGAACAAAAACTCGCCACGCGATCGCTGAAAGGCAAGCACTCGCCAATTGACGAACAGCGTTTACTGCATGAGTTACTGGTGCATCAGATCGAACTGGAAACGGTCATCGAAAACTTACGCCACGCACAAGACGAGTTGACAGAATCGCAGACGCGTTATTTTGATTTGTACGATTTGGCGCCGGTAGGGTATCTAACTGTCAGTTTGCAAGATACCATCCTGGAAGCCAATCTCACCGCCAGCCAATTGCTGGGTGTGCCGCGCGATACCATGCTTTCCCAAACCCTAAGCCGCTATATCAGCTTTGCCGATCAGGATATTTATTATTTGCATCGCAAAGCACTGACCGAAAGCCAGCAAGCGCAGTCCTGTGAACTCAATTTTATAAAGCCGGACGGCACCAAATTCTGTGTCAGGTTGGAAATGAACCTGGCGATTGCTCCTGATGGCCAGCAGACTTTTCGGATCGTGATTAGCGACGTTAGTCTTGAAAAGACCAAGGATCAATATTTACGCCAGGCGGCGGCCATGTTTGAAACGGCCCGTGAAGGTGTGATGATCACTGATGCCGATATGCGGATTCTGGTAGTCAATCGGGCTTTTTCCGAATTGACCGGCTATTCGGCGGACGAAGTGTTGGGAATGACACCGAAGACCCTGAAATCCGGTCGGCAGGACCGAGCCTTTTACGTGGATATGTGGGGCCAAATTGGCAATAGTGGTTATTGGCAAGGCGAAATCTGGAATCGGCGCAAAGATGGCGAGATTTATCCGCAAATGCTCAGCATTAGCGCGGTACGTGACGAAAACAATCAAGTGACCCATTATGTCGGGGTGTTTTCCGACATTACTCAACTCAAGGATGCGGTCGCCCGCCTGGAGTTTTTGGCTCACCACGACCCGTTAACCAGTTTGCCCAATCGTTTGTTACTGTTTGCGCGCCTGGAGCATTGCATAGGCTTGTCGCGCCGCGAACGCAAATCGGCGGCATTGCTGATGTTGGATCTGGACCG
>CAIOHN010000227.1 GCA_903858105.1 uncultured Pseudomonadota bacterium
CTGACCAACTCTTGCCGCCGTCTGTTGACTTAATCAGTTGCAGCAGATTATTAGTACCGTCAAATTCAGACCACACTATCGCTACTTGCTGCCCAACAGCGATGACACTAGGATGCTTGGCGCCCTGCTTGCCAAACGGATATACAGCCGAATAGCGTTGCCCACCATCGGTGGAATTGCCGTAAAACAAGCCTTGCTTGTCTGTCGCACCGCTGAACCACACCGCGTGATACGCGCCGTTTTCCGCAATCGATAATGCCGGGCCATGATGCGGGCAGGCGTCTATTTTCCAGTTTTCCTTGCTGACTCGCTGCAGCGGGCCGGGCGTCTGCCAATCCTTAAACTTGACCAGCGCATGGTCACGGATATTGCCATCGTAAACATGCCGCCACATCACCACCGGCAAATTATCGCCATCAATATCCGTTGCCAATCGGCAACATTCGCAGCTATGCAGCGCCACGGCTTTGTTGGGATAAAAACTTTTACCGCCATTATCAGACCAGGCGTAGTACACGGCAGTACCGCTAAATTCCTGTTTAGCTGCCTTGGCTTTTTCCTTATCACGCGCATCCAGCCAGGCCACAAACACTTCGCCGTGCTTGCCTACCGCCAAACTGTCAAAGCGGTGACTGATAATATCCAGATTGTCGTTAACCGTAACCGGCTTGGAAAAACTTTTGCCTCCATCAGTCGAGCGACTAAAACGAATATGCCCGGTGTGGCGTTTTTCCAGATTTTGGTTCCAGGTCAGATAGATATTGTTTTGGGCATCCAGCTTGATCTTGGGCCGATATTCGCCGCGCGCGGCAATTGCTTCCGGTTCGGCATTGACGACAACAGCTGGCGAGAAGCTCTGGCCTTTATTGTCGGAAGATTGCAAATAAACATGATCGTGCGCGACCCAGGCCAGCCACAAGGTGCCGTTATCAGCAAAGGTTGCGGTGACGGTTTCTGAACAGTTCATCGTCGCAGATTGTGCGTTTGCGCATTCGGCAGCTCCATCGGCACCGTGCTGATGCTTGGCGGACTGGGCATCTGGCGCGGTTGCGATAAACTCAGTGGCGCAAGCACTCAAAACTAGAGGAATTATAAGGACTAACGAGGTAGGGAATTTCATAATATGTTGCAAACCAGCTGAAAAATATCGAACAAAACTATGCATTTTTTCGCATCGAAACATGTTTTAAGAGCATAGCAACGCAGTCTTCTTAACCTGCTTCGCCCATAAAAATGGGCTTGCTTTCAAACCTTTGCTAGCGCGATATACCCAATAATGTCGTGTGTAACATCGCCTGCCAGTATAAACCAGAAAAGCCCTTGCCAGCTTTTCACTGACAAGGGCTTTGTACAAGTATTAAGCAATACTATTTAATCGGCGTCCAACTCATCAGCAGATAGTTTTTTACCTGGAAAGTAGTTTGGCGCTACGCTGACTAATATGGTCAACAAAGTAGCAATATAAGGCACAGCTTGCACCGCCAATACTGCAACCCATAGCCTACCGCTCAAATTGTCGAAATGTTCAATCGAACGCATCGCAATCATGCCAGCGCACAGCAAGCTCAGTAACAACAGTTCTTGCCAGATAATCAGCAAGCCCGCTACCAACGGCCCTTGTTGCTCGTATTTTGGGGTCCGCATGAACGGTTTACCGGAGGTGAACAAACCCTGCAAGGTGCCGCGCGCTACGGTGTGGGTTAAGGACAATCCGGCCAGCGCCGCGCCTAAGGCATGAAACATCGAACAAGCAACCCGCGCCTTGTACAACCATAGACCACGCACGATCTTAAAGGCAAACAAACCAATGGTCGGCAACAGGAAGGCATTGACCGGCAATTCGCTGTGGATTGGATCGGCGACAATTAAAGCCGTCAATACCAAACTGGCCCCGGTAAACAGCAAGGCCAGTGCATCCGAAAACCAGGGCAACCAACCGGCAACGAAGTAGTAGCGCTGCGCTGAGGTAAGCGCGGATTTTTTGTTTGGCAAAAAATGCCGCCAATGCTTTTTGATGATTTGCATGGCACCGTAAACCCAACGGAAACGCTGCGTCATGTAGCCCGAGAAAGTATCCGGCATTAAGCCGCGACCGAAAGACTCTTTGCAGTACACCGAATCGTAACCGGCTTCGTACAAACGCAAGCCCAATTCGCTGTCCTCACAAATACACCATTCGCCCCAAGGCCCAACTTTATCAAAAGCCGACTTACGCACCATGGTCATGGTGCCGTGCTGGATAATGGCGTTGAACTCGTTACGCTGCACCATACCGATATTAAAGAAACCGGCATATTCCCAGTAGCAAATATCCTTAAACGTACTTTGCCCGGCATCGCGATAATCCTGCGGCGATTGCACGAATCCGACATTTTCCTGATCGAAATACGGCACCATGGCTTTCAACCAATCGGGGTTCAAGATGTAATCGCTATCGATGACCGCAATGATTTCGGCATCTTCGGCTGTATTAGTCAGGGCATAGTTGATCGCCCCCGCCTTATATCCCGGCCAGTTATCCAAATGAAAGAAGCGGAATTTAGCGCCCAAGCGGTCGCAATCTTCCCGCACTGGTTGCCATACCGCCGGATCTTTGGTGTTGTTATCCATAACCAACACTTCAAAATTGGGGTAATCCACTTTTGCCAACGCATTCAAAGTCTTGCGCACCATTTCTGGTGGCTCGTTATGAATCGGCAAATGTATCGATACTTTTGGATATTTGAAACTGGCTGATGGCGTCAAGGGGCTAAAAGTACGCCGACCTTTTCGATGCCAAATCACTTCCGATATTTCCAAGCTTTCGGTCAGCAATACCAAAATTGCCATGGCTTGCATCATCAGCAAAATAGCCCAGAACACCACCGAAAAACCGGTTTGATATTGTGCCGCCGCGATAGACGCCGACCAAAACAATACCGATGCCGCCAAGTTGGCGACGATGCCGAAGAAAAATTTACCCGGCAATTTCAAGCTCTTGCGGGTAAACAAAAAAGCTGCCATCAAGATGATACTTAATACAGCCGCGCCGCTGGCCCAGTTGCGCCAGGTCGGGTTGGCCAATACGTCGCCTTCCATCGGGAATTTAAGCTGCCGATCAGCGTTAAACAATCCCCAGTAAGCACCCGCAGTACCTTCCAGCTTGATTTTCCAAGGCTGGTCGAAGGCCTCGACCACGTAATAAATAACGTTTTCCTGGGTTGCCCTGTTCAGAAACTCGCGCAAGAACTTGGCTTGATTTGCTAAAGACGCGCTAGCGGCTTTTTGCGGCGGGCCGTCAGAAGGCCAACCCACCTCGGTAATGACGATAGTTTTGTCGGGATACATCTTTTGCAATTCGTAATAACGCTTAAAGACGTAATCGACGGCGTTTTCACCTTCCGCGCCTTGCGGCAAATCAACCGGCACGCCCTCCCAATAAGGCAGGATATGCACAGCGATGTAATCCACTTCTGCAGCCAGCGCTGGATTTGCTTCCCAAATATCCCAGGTTTCTGCGGTACTTACCGGCTTCCAGGTGCGTTTTTTGACTTCGCGGATATACTCGATTAAATCATTGGCTTTTAAAGCCACCTCGGCTTTAACTTCGCTTTCTATCTTTTGCTGCAAATCCTGTTCATTCAACGAACCGGAAAACTCCTGCCTAACTCTGGTCGCCACGCCACCGCTCAATTTGTTTCTGACGCGCAACAAGGCTTCGTTGCCGACCAGCGTGCGGACGATGGTTTTGGGATATTGATTGGTGAGATTGATCAGGCTTTCGACTTCGCGATGGTTTTTATCCAAACGTTTTTCGGTATTCGCCAGGCGCTTTTGGCCGTCTTCTTCCGCCAGATCGTCATCGACAAGATCTACCCAGCAACCCATTGCCAGATTGATGGCATTCTTGGCGGTCAACTCAGGCAAAACTTCCATGCCCTCCAAAGAGGTATAGGTCCGTATGGAATGCGCTTTACCCGACAACAATTCCAAGTCGGATTCGATTTGTTCCTTTGTCGGAAATACACCGTCTGCAGGATTGAAATC
>CAIOHN010000228.1 GCA_903858105.1 uncultured Pseudomonadota bacterium
AGGATGCCACCGCCACAGTTTTGTGAGCTGGATTTGAACGAACTGATTCGCGAAGTGCTTGGTTTATACGAAAGTTCGCAGGCCAAAATTCTGGTCGACCTGGCTGAGACACCGCCTCGAATTCAGGGCGACCCCACCCAACTGCGCCAGATCATTCATAACCTGCTGCGGAATGCCGAAGACGCTTTAGAAGGCCGACCTGATGGGCTAATCGAAATACGCACCGAAACCAGCGCCAAACAGTTCAAACTGATTTTGCGCGACAACGGCCCCGGTTTTCCGGCCCAAATTCTGCCCAAAGTATTTGAACCTTATGTCACCACCAAACCCAAGGGCACCGGTTTAGGCTTGCCCATCGTGAAAAAAATTGTCGATGAACATCAAGGCAAAATTGAAATTACCAACCTCAGCACCGGCGGTGCGCAAGTCATCCTGCGCCTACCGCTCAGCGGGTTGTAATCGTTGGTTTAAGAAGGAAAAATATGCCGCAAATTCTAGTGGTTGATGATGAAGTCGGTATCCGCGAACTGCTGTCCGAAATCCTGACAGATGAAGGTTATACGGTGCGCGTTGCTGAGAATGCGGCGGCGGCCCGCCAAGCCCGGCTCGACGCTCGCCCAGACTTGGTTTTGTTGGATATTTGGATGCCTGATATGGACGGCATTTCTCTGCTCAAAGAATGGAGCGCCACCGGCCAGCTCAACATGCCAGTGGTGGTGATGTCCGGCCACGCCACGATTGATACTGCCGTCGAAGCCACCCGAATTGGTGCCGTCGATTTTCTGGAAAAACCGATCGCGTTACAAAAACTGCTCAGCACGGTTAAACACGCCATGCGTCACGCGACGCTGAACAACAAAGCAGCGCTGAGTCTGTCGATGTTGACTCGCTCTGCGGCGATGCGCGAGTTCAAGAAAAAAATCGAACAAATTGCGCGTGGCAGTCGAGTGCTGCACCTGCGTGGGGTTTATGGCGGGGTAGCCGAATTGTGTGCGCGCATGTTGCAGTTACCGCAAAGCCCTTGGCTGGACATGACCCAGTCGACCACAACCATCAATCAGGAACATTTGCAGCGCATTCAGGGCGGGATTGTGTTTTGCGCGGATATTGCAGCGCTCGGCAAAATGCAATTGATGAGTCTGGCTTTTGTGTTGGATCGCTTGGACAAATTCAATCTAGCCTTAATTATCGGCAGCAGCCGCCCGATTGCTTCGCTGGAACTCGGCTGGGAGGTCACCCAAATGCGGCGCCTCTGCGAAGTGTGGATCGGCTTACCAGAACTTACGCGCTGCCAAGATGACATTCCTGAAATTGCCGCTTTGCTTCTAACGCAACTGGTGGAAAGCAGCGAAGTGCCACCGCATCATTTGTCCACTGGCGCCTTAAACCGCTTACGCCAGGCTAAATGGGAGGATGAAGGCGGTGGCTGGATGAGCTTGTTTGCCGCGCTGCGTAACCTCGCGCTAGGAAGCCTTGAAGAAGAAATTAGCGAAGCAGAAATCCAACAGATGCTACCCAGCGAGACTGGGCCACAAAGCCCTGATTTAGGGGCCATGCAAGCTTGGCTGAAACTCCCCTTGCGCGAAGCCAAAGATGCGTTTGAGAAATGTTATTTTGAAGACTTATTACAACGCGAAAACGGCAATATGACCCGGGTCTCTGAGCTATCCGGCGTTGAACGCACCCATCTGTACCGCAAACTCAAACAACTCGGCGTTGCCACTGGCAAGCGGAGTGAGGAATAACCTACAAAATACGACGCCCACTCGCCTGACCGCTTGACCTGCCTCAATCCCCAAAACCTTAATTTCCGGGATAATCCGGCCCAGAATTTGTCCACACTTTGATCCGATTTTTCACGAAAGACGCCGCCGTGACCGCACTCAAAAACGATACCTTCCTCCGCGCTCTGCTGCGCCAGCCCACCGAATACACGCCTTTATGGCTGATGCGCCAAGCAGGGCGTTACTTGCCGGAATACTGCGCCACGCGCAAACAAGCAGGCGACTTTTTGTCCTTGTGCAAATCCCCTGAACTCGCCTGTGAAGTGACATTACAACCGCTTGAACGGTACGACCTCGATGCGGCGATTTTGTTTTCCGACATTTTGACCGTCCCGGATGCGATGGGTTTAGGGCTGTATTTTGAAACCGGCGAAGGCCCACGCTTCAAATATCCCCTGCGCGACGAAACCGCTATCCGTAACTTGAAATGCCCGGATCCCCACGACGACCTTGGTTATGTCATGGACGCAGTTAGCACGATCCGCAAAGCCCTGAACGGCCGCGTGCCGCTGATCGGCTTCACCGGCAGCCCTTACACCTTGGCCTGTTACATGGTCGAAGGCGCTGGCTCCAAAGATTTTATGAACATCAAGAAAATGATGTACAGCCGGCCCGACCTGTTGCACCACATTCTGAATGTCACTGCCGATGCAGTCACCGCTTACCTGAATGCACAAATCGACGCTGGTGCTCAAGCGGTGATGATTTTTGATACTTGGGGCGGATCTTTGTCCAACGCGGCTTATCAAGAATTTTCGCTGGCGTATATGCAGAAGATTATTGCTGGCATCCAACGCGAAAAAGACGGCCAACGCATTCCTTGTATCGTGTTCACCAAGGGCGGCGGGCTGTGGCTGGAAAAAATCGCTGCTATCGGCTGTGACGCCGTTGGGCTGGATTGGAGTATCGACATTGGGGATGCTCGCCGGCGGATAGGCGATAAGGTCGCCCTGCAAGGGAATCTGGATCCGAATGTGCTGTTTGCGCCGCCAGAAACCATCGCCATCGAAACC
>CAIOHN010000229.1 GCA_903858105.1 uncultured Pseudomonadota bacterium
CAAACGCACGTTAACCAGGGACTCAGAAGTACCTTTAGCACCGGATCAGTCGCCGCCGCTATTTTCAAATGCTTCTGAGCGGCCCAAGTTAGCCATCCGTCGAATTGAAACGTTGATTTCTGCGCAACCTGCAGCCATCCAGCCTATCATCAGCAGCGATTTTGAGCCAACCAAGCCGGTTGAAGCTCAATCAATCTTAAACTCGCAGGAGCAAACAGAATCGGCAGCACAGGTAGAACCAGCGATTATCGACTTCGAACCGGTCTTTATGCACAGCATCGAAAGCCAATGTGGAGGTATTTTCTATCTGCTGAACGTGGCATTGTCACTGGGACTGTATGGAGATTTCACCCAACCCCGCCATCCCGGCATCGCCCTGTCGCCCTGGGACTGGTTGGCGTTAATCGGTCGCTCCTGGTTGGGTAAAGCCTTCGAGCAAGACCCGGTGTGGCGGTTGCTGGCTGAATTGGCTGGGCGTTCTGCAACTCAAGAGCCCGGTGGTGATTTTGTTGCCCCGGATTTGTGGATAGTGCCCGATGATTGGTTAAAGCCCTGGGTTAAAGTGCATAGCCTCCAGTCAGAAAATATCATGCATCTAAAGGTTAGCGAAACCCGAAAACGCTTGCAGATTTGGCATGATGCCGGTTTTATGGTGATGGATATGCCCCGTATTCCCAATCTGCCACTGCTCATTCAAGCGAGCCAAGCGTGTGCAAAATCCACCGTTTTATCCGCCGCGACGTTGGTGCACATTAAGAGGCAGCCTCACTCATTCAAGCCTGCGATAGCCGCAGCAAACCCAGTGCTCAAACGCTGGCTGCAGTGGACGTTGTTGTATTTGAATGCGCGTCTGATCCGTGCCTTGAACGATGACTCGACAACTAGCGTGGCCCATCGCGTCTGTCGTCACTCAGCGAAAATCTATTCCACATCCACTGGGCTAGATGTGCATTTTTCCTTGGCTACGTTGCCTATTGAACTTCGTATTGCCGGGTTGGATCGTGATCCGGGCTGGATTCCGTCGGCAGGCCGCAGCATTAGTTTTCATTTTGCATGAACGTGCGACTCAATCCTTTCAAGTTGATAAGCACTGAAAACCCTTTCAGTGACACCCCGCACACCGCGAGTGAGCATTTTCGCCTGTCACTCTTTGCGGTGATTGCCCATTTGATAGAAACCTGTGCTGATGGCGATCGCCCTTACGCTCTGGAAACCTATCCATTTTTACAAGATTATGCCGATGAGCTTTCGCTGATCTATAAACACCCCGAGCCTTCGGCCTCGCAATGGCGGCAATCTCTAGCGGTATGGGAAGCTTCCAGTCCCTTCAAATCACCACTGCTGTCTCTCATGCAGGCGGGACTCAGCCGTTTAGAACTGGAGTTGATTTTAGTCGCTGGTTTGCTGGAAGAAGACCCACGCTTTTCTGGCTTGTTTGAACAGGCAACAGGCAACGAGCAACGGCCGACGGCTGGACTTTTGTTGGCCTGGTGGCGTATGGATGACAATGGAGAAGACCGGGCCGATGAGGTACGGCGTTCGATTCGTCAGTTGATTCGTGCCGGTTTATTACAGGTCATGAATTCGGATGCGCCGCGCTCGCAATGGTTGCTTGCAGTCACTCCTGCGCTTTGGGATGTATTGCGCGGCGAACCACCCGAACTGCCTTGGTTGCGACATGTGGCAAAAGCAGACTTATTGCCGTTGTCCGCTTATAAAGCCACCGCCCCAGTGTTGGCTGTCTGTCAGCAATTGCCGCAATTACTGACAACCCAACCCGAACAAGTGCTGATTGTGCGTGGCTCACGCCAGAATGGCCGAAAAACTTTAGTCGGTGCTTTGGCGCAGGCGTTAGATAAAGATTTGTTAATCGGCGCGGCGGCTGCCCTGGATGATGAATCACGCTGGCACTTGTTTGGCGCCCTGAGCGTCGCATTAAATGCTTTGCCCGTGATTGAACTGGCACTGGCGCCAGGCGAAAATCGCACAATACCCGCGCTGCCTCTATTGAATGGCCCAATAGCCGTTTTAATGGGGAAACATGGCGGCATTTATGCAACCGAGACCCGGACCTTGCTGACCATCAATCTACCCATGCCGGATGCAGCAATGCGGTTTCTGCATTGGCAGGAGGCATTATCCGAGCAAAACCCCGCAAGCTTAAGTATCTTGGCACAATCGGCGCTCCTAACCAGTGGCAATATCCATCGGGTAGCTCGGGCCGCTCTGGCTTATGCTCACCTGGATAACCGTACCGAAATTGATATACGCGATGTACAACAAGCCTGTAGAGGTTTGCACAGTGCCCGTCTGGAGACTTTGGCTACCCGTCTGGAGACCAGAGGCAGTTTTTACGACTTAGCGGTCGATGAGCTTACCCGAACGGAACTGGATAACTTATTACTGCGTTGCCGTTATCGCGAACAACTGGCCGCTCTTACACAAGATGGCGGTGAACATTCGATCGGAGTACGGGCATTATTCACCGGCCCCAGCGGTACCGGTAAAACCCTTGCGGCGCGATTATTAGCAGCAACACTGGGCAAGGATTTATACCGAGTGGATTTGTCAGCCACTGTCAATAAATACCTGGGTGAAACAGAAAAGAATCTGGAACAAGCCTTTGGTGCAGCGGAAGAGCTGGATGTGATACTGCTGCTGGATGAAGGCGATGCGCTGATGACGTCGCGCACCGATGTCGGCTCTGCAAATGACCGATACGCCAATCTGGAAACCAACTACTTGCTACAACGGATTGAATCGTTTAACGGCATCCTGCTGGTCACCACCAATGCGTCGGATCGCATCGATAAAGCCTTTGCCAGACGCATGGAAGTGGTTGTCCGGTTTAATGCACCGGACGAACTGCGCCGTTACGAGATCCTGCGTCTACAGTTGGGTAAGCATGCCGTTGACGACGGTTGGTTGCAGGAGATAGCCTACCGCTGCCAGCTGACGGGCGGGCAGTTTCGCAATGTTGTGACACACGCGCAATTACTGGCCCTTGAATCTAAGCGCGCCGTCGATGCAGAGCATCTCTACAAAGCTTTGCAGCGCGAATATCGAAAAACCGGCGCTCATTGTCCTTTACCACCACCGCGAGCTTAGGCGGAAATGCCTGCCACACTCAGATTACCTGCACCACCTGCCCGTCGCCCCTCGGCAAATCCGGCCAGTGATCCGCGCTTTAAAGTGGTTAAAGACAGACTTAACAAAGGATCAGGCAATTTAAAAAAACATCCGCCCGCGGCGAAAAAAGCCCTTGAAGCCCAAAAAGCCGCACTGCCTCCAGCCAAGGAAAAGCTGGTGGGTGCTCAGGCCAATCAAGTCGATACCATGCAGGATGCCAAAGCCAAAAAGCCCGATCCCAATAGCTTTTTGGCCTTGTTACGCGCCGAAATTGAAAAAGTCATGCCGCAAAACCTGGATCAGGCAGACAATTTTATGGAAGGCGGTGAGCAACAACAAATGAAAGGCGCCGTCACCGGTAAGGTTGACGCCCAAAAACAGGAAGCCAGCGGCGAGATAAAATCGGCCACAGATCAAGCGCCGGATCAAAGCAAGGTCGTAGGAAAAGTGGTGACGCCCATGCCGGGTGAGCCGACACCGGTCATGCCCGGCATCAATGCCGGCGAGGGCATGCCTCAGGCCAGACCGGAAGCCGATGTTTCCCAGCAACAAAACAAAAAAAACGCCGATCAGCAAATGGCCGACGCGGAAGTGACGCCGCAACAAATGCAAAAAGCCAATGATCCGCGCTTTAGTAGTGTATTGGCAGCCAAAACCAATGTTGAAAAAGTCGCCGATGCCGCACCTGCCAAGTATCGTACCGGCGAAAAGGCGGCACTTGGCAAAGCCGTGGTTGGGGCGCAAAGCCAAAGCAAACTGGGCATCAGTGCCTTGCTGGGGGTCAAAACAAAATCCGGCACGGCTGTCAAATCCCGCCAGCAAATTGCCAAAGAAAAAGACGAAGCCAGGCGCAAGGAAGTAGGGGACAACATTGAGAAGATTTATAACCAGACCAAGCTGAATGTCGAAGCCAAATTAGCCAGTCTGGAAACCGATGTGTCCAGGTTGTTTGATGCGGGTGCAAATGCCGCCATCGATAACATGAAGAACAATTCCAGGCGGGAGATCGAGAAATTCAAGGATGATCGATACAGTGGCATACGCGGCTGGGGACGCTGGATCGCCGACCGTTTCCGCGATGTACCGCCGGAAATCAAACAAATCCTGCAGCGCAATCGAGCAAAATTCACCCAGGAAATGGATACGCTGGTGGTACGCATCGCCAGTGTCGTTGAAACACGCTTGCAGCAAGCCAAGAATGAAATTACCCAAGGTCAG
>CAIOHN010000230.1 GCA_903858105.1 uncultured Pseudomonadota bacterium
GGCCAAAATCGCCAGTTTGAATTTGGGATAGTCCTGAAAAATTTGCGCGTTCAGCATGGCGATAAATACAGGTTGAGGGCGGCCACTTAAACCGGCGCGCCGCTAGCAGATAAAATTTTCTAGTTTACGAAACAAGCCTTTTCGGCTTCAGCATCAGCGTCTTTCAAGCGGGTCCGCAAATCCTTGGATTGTTTTGGATCACGAAACGCCGCGCCGGCCTCGCCTGGTGTTTTTTGCATTTGGGTAAAGGTTTTGGCTGACTCGTATTCAGAAAAATTAAGTTTTTCAGCGATTTTATCCACCTTGCAGCCGCAAGCGTACTGATTGATATAGCTCAAGCCGCCGTGCTTGGCTACGCACTCCAAGACATATTCAACCCGATCGCGAGTAGGAAAATCGTTAATCGCCGGAATTGGCTCTGCTTGGGCGGTATCAGGGTTCAGAGTTTCCTGAGTAGTTGCGCAACCGCTGAGCAGCACTAAAGCGGCAATTGTTGGCATTAGTAGTTTTTTCATGGTGCTAAATGGGTTTGTCGTTATAGGAATGGTTATTGTTCGGCGGCAAAGTCGACAATCTGTTTGAGCTGCGGGTTCATTTCCTGCGCGAATTTATTCAAAACCGGATTATCGGTGTCCTCTGGTAATAAATGCGTTCTGAGGATAGTTTTACCCTGAAATTGATAAGTGACAACATTGCAGGGCATGTAGGCAATCGCATGCGGGGTGATTTCCAGTACGGTTTTCGCCAGCGTGAGATTACAAAACTGCACGGTGTCGTATTCTGGAAAGTCCTTGGCACCGCGTTCTCGAATCACCTTACCCACCCGGCTATGGCCGGTAATACGAAAATTATGCTCCGCAATCGCCACTTCCAATTCCGTCAGCACTTCGTCGTAGGGTTTAGTGGTTTCGATCTGATAATAGGTCACCACCTCACTATGTAACGGCGGTGGTGCCACACAACTTGCAATCAGCGGCAGGCTTGCGAAAATGGCGACTCTCTTCAACATCGGCAAAGCTTATCATCATGAGCAAGCAAAACAAAGCCAGCGGTATTGTGCTCGCTGGCGGTATGGCGCGACGCATGAATCAGCACGACAAAGGCTTGTTACTCTACAAAAACCAGCCCTTGGTGACATATGCTTTGGCAGCCATGCAGCCTTTGGTAAATGACTTGCTGATCAGCGCCAATCGCAATCAAGCAGTTTACCGGCAGTTTGGTTATCCGGTGATCGGCGACGCCAATCAAAACTTCGACGGGCCACTGGCCGGCGTTTTAGCCGGGATGCAAGCGGCGCAATATCCAGTCTTGTTAGTCATGCCGTGCGACTCGCCGCGTATCGAAACGGCGCATTTACAGCGCTTACTGACGACGCTGGAAACCCGCGATGTCGAAATTGCGGTGGCTTATGACGGCGAGCGCTTGCACCCGGTCATCGCAGCGCTTAAAACCAGTCTGCAAGCTGATCTGCAGACTTACCTGCAACGCGGCGAACGCAAGCTGCAAAGCTGGTTTCTGCAACACC
>CAIOHN010000231.1 GCA_903858105.1 uncultured Pseudomonadota bacterium
CAAGAGCCGAGGCTCTGGTTATTTATTGTTATTTAACTGCGGCAATGTTTGTAGAAATCACCCATCATTGACACGTAAATAAGGCAATAACCTACAAGACGGGGTGGATTTTAGTCGCCTGTAACGCTTAAGGTCAACTGCATTAAAGGCCAATTTACACCCGCTTATAAAACCCGAGAATTTATGAAAATCAAAAGATTGCTGTTCAATTTGATTATTTGCGCCGGGCTTATCGCCTTTGGCTATCAGTATCAAGTGGGCGACAAAATCATCAACGTCTATCGACAATTCTCCGCTGTCGATACCGCTCCGCCTAAGCAAACGCAGGTCAAAGCTGAAGTTGATCTTTTACTACAGCAACAATCGCAAAAAGTGCTCAGCCCGCAACCGATTGAGGAGGCGTTAAGCGATAGTGAAAAACTGCAAAAACTGGATGCTGCGCTACACGAACTGAATACGGCGGCGG
The DNA here is from genome assembly GCA_903858105.1 of uncultured Pseudomonadota bacterium. Lineage (GTDB taxonomy): Bacteria > Pseudomonadota > Gammaproteobacteria > Methylococcales > Methylomonadaceae > Methylomonas. The sequence goes on from CAIOHN010000231.1 coordinate 467, forward strand.
ACGAATACGACAGGGAGTTGGCGGTGATGGAACTAGGCGAGTTGCAAGGCTTGGACGCCAAACAAGGCTTAATCAATGCGCTGCACGACGATGCCAATCTGGTGGTCACACAAGCTATTCGTCAGATCAATAACTGGCAAGATCAAGCCCAACGCACCGATATGCTGTTGATGGCCTTGCAAAGCCCTAACGACGACATAATCGAACAAACCCTATTGGTACTGAATGTTGTGGAGGATAAAAAACTGATTAATCGCTTACGGCAATTAAGCAAACACCATAACCCCGATATAAGACAGGCGGCCAAATTAGCCTTAAATCTGGCGCCGTAAGGTATTGCGGTTTAAAACCAGATCCGCATCAGCAACGCCGCAAAAACACCGGCCACCACGTCGTCCAGCATGATCCCAAAACCACCCTCTACGTGCTGATCCAGCCATTTGATCGGCCAAGGTTTGACGATATCAAATAATCGAAACAACACAAAACCGGCTAATAGACTTTGCCAGGAATAGGCAATCCCGCACATGGTGATTAAAAATCCGGCCACTTCGTCCCAGACTATGCCGCCAAAATCGTGCACATCCAGTTTTTTTGCGGCTTTGTCGCAAATGAATATACCCAGTACAACGCTGAGCAAGGTTGCCGAAATATAAACAAAATCATTAGCTTGCAGCAATAGTAGATACAGTGGAATCGCCGCGACTGTGCCCATGGTGCCAGGCATGTATTTGGATAATCCCGAACCGAAGCCAAATGCCAGAAACAGCGTCGGATCTTTGATAACTTGCCGAGCAGTCAGACGGCTATTGCCGTAATGTTGTTTAAGAAAAATGCTCAAAACCTTTCGCCTCAAAAGTGTCCACCCGCCCTGCCCGACTAATCCGCAACCCAGGCACAGCTTCGATCACGCCAACGCAAACACTGCCTGTCGGCAATGGCTGCGAACAATCTGCTGGCACCGTAAAACACAATTCATAATCATCACCTGCAATTAAAGGCATACGCCAATCGCCGGTTTGCTTTATGTAGCGATCGACTTCCAAAGAAAGCGGCAATTTATCCCAATCCAAACAAGCACCCACCACGCTTCTTTCCAGAATATGCCCTAAATCCGCCGCCAAGCCATCGGAAATATCAATGCAGGCGTTGGCAATATCTCGTAACGCCAAGCCTTGATTAATGCGGGGTTGAGGTTGATTGAAACAGCGCATTGGCAACTCAGGATTATCACAAGTTTGGCCTTGTTTGATTTTAAGCCCCAAGCCAGCGTTACCCAGTTGCCCGGTCACGTAAATCAAGTCACCGACTTTAGCAGCAGAGCGCAATAAAGCCCTGCCCTGCGGCACCACGCCCATAGCTTGCACCGTTAAAGTCAACGGCCCGGCAGTGGTATCGCCACCGATCAGATCGACCTTATACTGCCGCGCCAAACCGATAAAACCCTCGGCAAACGCTTGCAACCAGTCCGCATCCACTTTGGGCAAGGTCAATGCCAGTGTCACGGCAAACGGCTCAGCGCCCATAGCCGCCAAGTCGCTCAGATTGACCGCCAGCAGTTTATGCCCCAGCAGTTTTGGATCGGCATCGGCAAAGAAATGCACGTTTTCGACCATGGTATCGGCAGTAACCGCCAACTGATAGCCGGCGGGAATGCTCAACAAGGCGCAGTCGTCGCCAATACCTAATTGATTAAACGCATGTTGCGGCGCATGCACCGCAAAATAACGTTTAATCAGATCAAACTCGCCCAGCGCCATTAACTTTGCGATTTAGCCTGTTTAGCGGCAATCTCCACGGCGCGCTGCTTCTGAGCCACTTTATCCAAAATACCGTTAACGTATTTATGACTGCCATCCGCACCAAAATCTTTAGCCAGATTGACGCCTTCATTGATGATCACTTTGTACGGCGTTTCCAGTCGATTGATCAGTTCGTAAGCACCGATGCGCAAGATGGCACGCTCCACAGGATCGATTTTTTCCACTGGCCGATCAACGAACTCGGCCAAAGCCGTGTCGATCACATCCAATTGCGCTGGCACTCCATGAAACAGCTCGCTGAAATAGGTTTTCTGCGCACCTTTCAGATGCTCTTCTTCCAGGAAATAGGTTTCAATGCGAATCAGGCTCTCACCCGACATTTGCCATTGATACAAGGCCTGGACGGCACACTTTCTGGCGTTGGTTTTTGCTTGACTCATTAAAGACCCAGATTATTGAACAGACTGACCATTTCGATAGCCGACAAGGCGGCTTCCGCGCCTTTATTACCGGCTTTGGTGCCGGCGCGCTCGATAGCCTGCTCGATGCTGTCTACAGTCAATACGCCAAACGCCACCGGCACGTCGTATTGCAAAGCCACTTGCGCAATACCTTTAACGCATTCGCCAGCGACATACTCAAAATGCGGCGTGCCGCCACGAATCACTGCGCCCAGCGCAATAATCGCATCGAATTTTTTGCTGGCGGCAACGCGTTGCACCACCATCGGCAACTCGAACGCACCCGGCGCTTTTACCAGAGTAATGTCATTTTTATCGGCACCATGACGCACTAATGCATCAATGGCACCGCCTTCCAATTGTTCAACGATAAAACTGTTAAAGCGTGAAGAGACGATGCAAAACTTGCCGCCTTGCGCGGAAAAATTGCCTTCCAGAGTAGTGACTGCTGCCATGTGTTTACCTGTTGTTGAATGATTGAAATTGTGTAAAACAGCTTGAAGCGCTACTTACTTAGTGCGTGGCTTCAATATGCTCGACCACTTCTAAATCGAAGCCGGACAAGCCGATGTATTTTTTCTGCGCGCCCATGACTTTCAGGCGTCTTACGCCCAAGTCGGATAAAATCCGCGAACCGGCACCTGTGGTGCGCCAATCGGCATCGGCGCTTAAATCCTGGCCGTGTTTAATGCCGTGATCCTGCATTTGATAAGCGTGGATCAACTCCACCAAATCCTTGTTGTTTTCTTTCTGGCGGATAATTACCAACACCCCACGCCCTGCTTCGGCGATATTTTTCAAGGCTTCGCGCACCGGCAAACTGCAATCGCTACGTTTGGAAAATAACAAATCGTCGATCAGATTACGGGCATGCACCCGCACCAGCACCGGCTCGTCGCCAGCCACATCGCCCATCACCAAGGCCAAATGCACGTTGTCGTCGTTGCAGTCCTGATAGGCATACAACTTGAACTCGCCAAACTCGGTGGGATAAACGCATTCGCTAATCCGCTCCAGGGTATTCTCGTGTTTGATGCGGTAATGAATCAAATCAGCAATCGTGCCGATTTTAAGACCGTGTTGCTGGGCAAATACTTCCAGATCAGGGCGGCGCGCCATCGAGCCATCATCGTTGAGAATTTCGACGATGACCGATGCCGGTTCGACACCCGCCAATCTTGCCAAGTCACAACCGGCCTCGGTATGTCCGGCCCGATTTAACACGCCACCGGCTTGCGCCATCAAGGGAAATACGTGCCCCGGTTGCACCAGATCGCTGGGTTGGGCGGCTTTAGCCACCGCCGCCTGGATGGTTAAAGCCCGATCAGCCGCCGAAATGCCGGTGGTCACGCCGGTAGCCGCTTCGATGGAGACGGTAAAATTGGTGGTATACGGCGTATTGTTGTCGGTGACCATCAACGGCAAACGCAGTTGTTGGCAACGCTCGCGGGTTAAGGTCAGACAAATCAAGCCGCGGCCGTATTTGGCCATGAAGTTAATATCTTCCGGCCGGGCAAACGCCGCCGCCATCAACAGGTCGCCTTCGTTTTCGCGGTCTTCATCGTCCATGATGATGACCATTTTGCCGTGGCGCAGGTCGTCGATAATTTCTTCTATGCTATTCATTTAATAAAGCCTGCGTTTAGTAGTAAGGCCTCGGTGACGTTGCCGTGCGCGTGTGCCGCAGCTTCGCCTTTCATTAAGCGTTCCAAATAGCGGGCGAGTAAATCGACTTCCAGATTCACCTCGCTACCGACATTGGTGCTACCCAAGGTAGTTTCTTGCAAGGTATGCGGAACGATGTTTACCGAGAAGTAAGCACCATCGACACTATTGACTGTAAGGCTGATGCCATTGATACAAATCGAGCCTTTTTCGGCGATGTATTTGGCAAGTTCATCCGGCGCTTTAAATTTAAACCGAATAGATCGGCCGTCGGACTGTTTTTCGACGACCTTACCGATGCCATCCACATGTCCGCTGACGATATGGCCGCCCAACCTGCTGGACGGCGTCATGGCCAACTCCAGATTGACCGGCGAACCAGTGCTGGCCGATTTTAAAGTGGTGCGCGATAAGGTCTCGTTGGAAACATCGGCGCTAAAAGAATGCTCGGCCAATTCAACGGCAGTCAAGCAAACGCCGTTGACAGCGATGCTATCGCCCAAGGCGCAATCGGCCAGCGACAGCTTGCCGGTGTTGATCTGCAATCGGCAATCACCGCCCTTGGGCTGAATCGCCGAAATATTGCCGATAGCTAAAATGATTCCGGTAAACATGTAGTAGGTCTATATGTAAGAGCCTGCCAACTACTGCTTGGTCGGCTCTGGGTGAATGGGCTTTGCTGGTTCAGCTTTAGGCGTTTGCGCAGGCTTACGATATACGTTAACGGTTTGATAAACGCCGCTATGATAATCGTAAATTTCGATTTCATGCTGTTCGCCGACAAATTTTCCGTCCTGAATAGTAATAATGGTGGTGGATTTTGATTCATCGTCTTCAGCAAGTACCACGTTCAAAGGCAGTAATAATCCAAACAGACTGGCGATTAGTAATTTCATTTTTAACACTAGGTAACATTCAATGACTGACGGGGCGGTAACATAAGCGCAGATCGACACCTAATTGGCGAACATCCGTCAAATGCAGAGTTTTCTTATCCTGCATGTGTTGCAAGCCAGGCAGATGAAACAATCCGCGCCCTTCATCACCCAAAATGCAAGGTGCCATGTAGATCAGCCATTCATCGACCAAGCCGCTTTGCAGCAAGCTGCCATTCAAGGTAGCACCGGCTTCCACCCAAACCGTATTGATTTGCAGTTGGGCCAGCAAGCTAAACAACTGAGGTAAATCGACGCGTCCGTTGGTTGCCTCGACCTGAAAAACCTTACAACCAACATCGCGCAATTGTTGCTGTTTGCCGAAATCATCGCTACAGGTAAATAACCAGACATCCACAGCATTTTGCAATATTTTGGCCGTCAGCGGCAGCCTTAAGTTGGAATCCAGTACCACTTTTACCGGCTGCAGCACCTCAAAATCAACTCGCGCATTCAATTGCGGATCGTCGTAAAGCACGGTATCTATGCCGGTCAGGATGGCGCTGCTGGCTGCTCGCCAGCGCTGCACGTCTTGTCTGGCCTGTGGTGAGGTGATCCATTGGCTTTCCCCGGAAGCCATCGCAGTACGCCCGTCCAGGCTCATCGCCAGTTTGCTGCGAATCCACGGCAAACCCTGGCTCATGCGTTTAAAAAAGCCCTTATTTAGTAGCTGAGCCTCCTGCAGCAATACGCCACAAACCACTTCGATGCCAGCTTCGCGCATTTTTTTTAAGCCCCGCCCGGCCACCAAAGGATTAGGATCTTCCATAGCCACCACTACGCGACTGATGCCAGCAGCAATCAAGGCATCGCAGCAAGGCCCGGTCTTACCGACGTGGCTGCAAGGTTCCAGCGTTACATAGGCAGTTGCCCCGGCCGCTTGCGCGGTTTTGCTCAAGGCATCGATTTCGGCATGGGCAAAGCCGGCGCGCTGGGTCCAGCCTTCCGCCAGAATCTCGCCATTTTTAACCAGAACGCAGCCTACATGCGGATTAGGGTCGGTCGTATACAGGCCATTATTGGCCAATTTGAGCGCCCGCGCCATATAGGCCGCGTCTTGGCTAGGCGTCATGCTTTTGCAGGTTTTCTATCATTTGGGTGAATTCTGAAATATCCTGAAAACTGCGATACACCGACGCAAATCTGACAAACGCTACATGATCCAGGGTTTTTAGTTCTTGCATCACCAGTTCGCCGAGTTCACGGGCGGGAATCTCACGCTCGCCTTTGGCGGTTAAGGCTTTTTTGATGCGACTGAGCGCCGCTTCGACCGCATCGACTTGAACCGGGCGTTTTTCCAAAGCCCGCTGCATGCCGGCGCGTAATTTGGCTTCATCAAAGCTTTGCCGGGCGCCATTGCGCTTGATAATGCGCGGCAAGGTCAGCTCAACCACTTCAAAGGTGGTAAAGCGCTCTTTGCAAGCCACACATTCGCGTCGGCGTTTAACCTGATCGCCTTCGTCGGCCAAGCGGGTATCGATCACCCGAGTATCTTGTGCAGAGCAAAACGGACAGCGCATGTTAAAAAGCCGGGGAAGTATTTAAAAGCCCACCATTTTATTACAGATTGGTTTTATATTGAAATCGGTAACTTAACGACAACTCACTGATCAAACACCGCCTTGGCTATCGATCTGATATGCACATCACGCTGCGGAAAAGGAATTTCGATACTGTTAGCCAATAACGCTTCGTAAATTTTGCTGTGTAACTTATGAGTAACTGTCACCCTGTCGCTAAGTTCTCGCACAAACACATTGATTTTAAACTGCAATCCACTGTCACCAAAGCCGACAAAACTCACGGTAGGCTCCGGGTCGTGCAACACCTGCTCTATGCTTTTTACCGCATTGCACAATATCTGCTCAACCGTTTCAACTTTGGTGCCATAAGCCACGCTCACAGGCACAACCAAGCGTGTAACCGTGTCGGACAGAGTCCAGTTGACCAAGCGATCTGTAATGAAGGTTTTATTGGGTACGATCAGTTCTTTTCTGTCCCAGTCGACAATATGCGTCGCCCGCATTTGAATACGGCTGACCCGACCAGTGACGTCGCCGACAGTAACGGTGTCGCCCACCCGAATCGGGCGCTCGAACAGCAGAATAATACCGGACACCATATTGGCAAAAATTTCCTGCAAGCCAAAACCCAAACCGACACCGAGTGCCGCCACCAGCCACTGTACTTGCGACCAACTGCCGCCCAACTCGTTGGCAATTGCCAGAAAGGCAATGGTAACCAAGGTATACCGTACCAACTGTATCAACGCATAGCGGCTGCCAGCGGTCATGGCGAACTTGCCGACGGTTATCAAATCGACCAACGAAGGAAAATTGCTGGCAAATATAAAAGCCAATCCACTATACAGTAGGCAAACCAACAGATTAACCATGGTAATCGGCTGCAGTACCTCCTTGCCGTCCACAATTTGGTTATGCTGCCAAAGCACAAATTGATCGAAAACTGAAAAGGCCGGCAGTATATCGCTCCAAACCATCCATAAGCCTATCAGCAGCGTCATGATGACTACGGTAGTCAGCATTTTGTGGCTTTGTTGATTGATTTTGGAGATGTCCAGCAACTCATCATCCACCGGATGAGCACCTTCCAGATTGGCGGTGCCGAGGTTGGCTTGTTCTACCTGCTTACGTTTTTGCCGGGCATTTTGCAGGGCCAATTGCCGTTCGGTGTTGCGTAACCAGCGCAACATCAAACCTTGAAACAGCGCGGTGGCAAAAATCAAGCGTAGTGACATCACCAGCTTCTGCTCCAACTCCAGGGCGCTTTGGTAGTAGCCGGCCACAGCAAAACCAATAATAACCAAGGGTGTTAGCACGGCGATACCATACCAAAGATAACGCAAGCGACTAATCCAGCCATCCGATTGTAGATACAGGTCTTTTCCCAATCCGGTTTGCGGCTGTGTCAATCTGTGAAATACATAGGCCATAGCCAACATCATCACAATCAATGCGGTTCTGCCAAGCGCATAGCTGTGCTCGGAGAACAGGTCGGCACCCGTCATCGAGGTGATAAATACGCAAGGCACAAACAAGAAACGCGCCCACTTCATTTGGCTATACAACAATCGGGTGGCCGGTTGCGACCAATGAAACAAAGCGTCCGCCACCCCATTTGGCTTGAATAAGCGATAAAAGAATTGCACCACGCATAATGAAATTGCGCTGGCGATTATGCCTTGCGCAAATGCATGACTGAAAAAATCGGCGCGCGGGTTCATGATCAACACCCCGCCTACCCAGGCCATCAGTAAAGCACCCGTCGATGAGAGTAACAACAGATAAATCAAACCGGACAACAATTCGATGAAATGATGACTAAGGCTGTTTTTACTTAGCAGTTCCGCCAAGCGCTGTTTGACCGTGGCACGGAAGCGCCAATGCAACACCACTATGCCGAATCCCACCAATACCCAAGAGGGATGATGACGAATACCCTCCCAAAAACTTGTCCCCGCCTGTGTCCAGTTGACTGGGCTCATGAACCACAGTAAGGACGAAAAAACTTCTTCAAAATAATTTTTATCCACCATGGGCGCGCTCGGCACCCATAGCAGACGCTGATCCAGATAATCACTAAATTTATTGGCTATGGTCAGCATTTGCTGCAAACTAAAATCAACATCTCCCAAGACCTGACCATAGTCGTTGTAGCCTGCAGCCAGTCGGCCGACCAAATCTTTCTGGTCGTTAAGCAACATGCGCAGTTCGGTGCGAAGCCGGAGTTTTTCCGAATCGCCGGTCATCTGCGGCAATTGATCCACTCGCGCCAACAGCACTTGATTAATGTCTACCAGCGCTTTTTTGGCCTCGTCCAGTTTGAACATTTCCAGACTTGCCAAGGCGATCTGATTCTGAATCTCGTCAGAAACCGTACTGTATTGCTTGGGTTGCGGCACATTACGCCGCTGTTCACGCAATAAATTGCCCAACGCCGGACTCAAGCCGGCCAGGCTGATTTTCTGTTCGGCGCTCTGATAATCCTTTTCCAGTTGCTTGGTTCGGGCATCGATTTCATTTTTCTGGAGCAAATACTGCTCCATACTTTTATTGATTTCCTGCAGACTGCGGTTGTAGGCCATATTTTCTTTGGTGGCGGCCTGAATCAATGGATGCTTGCCTTCGGCTTCTTTTTCGGCTTGCTGCAATGCCGCTTGTTCTCTGTCAATCTCTTGCTGCCGACGATCCAGCACAAAACTATCCAAATCGGCAATCAATAAACTTTGTTGTTCGCGCTGCACCGACAAAAGATGCATCCGATCTTTATAGGCTTGCAGCCTTAAGGGGTTGCTGATATTTTCCAGCTCCAAGGTTTTCAGCGTACTGTTCAGCAAGCGAATCCGGGTATCCAACTGAATCTGTTTAGACTCTTTTTGGTAAAGACCACCCTCCGCCCTGACGACCAAACTCTGCTGCTCCTGTTGACTGGATGCCAGCTTATTTTTTATGTCCGAGACCTTTTCCCGGATCAATTGCGGCCGACTGTTCAGTTCGCCGATCTGCGCTTCAACCCGACTAATTTCCGCATCCAGATCACTGAGTCGGGCTTTTTCGGTAATCAGCCGCTGTTCCAATTCGTCGGTCGGAAAGATACCGAGTTTTTCGGGTTTACGATTTTTCAAGACGTCTTCGGCGTCGGCAATCTGGTGTGCCAGTCGCTTGACTTCAACCGGTTGGCTATATAGCATCTGCTTCAACGACTCGGACTGAGATTCCTGCGCCTCCAATTCGCTGAGATTGTCATCGCTTTCGTAATACGCCGCCAGAATCCGGGTTTTGACCTCTTCGGACAAATTTTGTTTTTCTTTGATAGCCTGAATACGCTGCTGAATCTCGGCATGCGTCACTACTTTGGACAGCGGTTTTTGATTTGCGGCGTGAGCAAGGTTTACACTGATGAGTAATATCAGCAAACAAAAAATAGAGCCGGATCTTAAAAATTTGGGTTTCATGCGTAACTGGATAAAAATAAATCAAAAAACATATTAAGTATCGAAAACATGCTAAACGACCAGGAAGGTGTAATCAAATATCGCCTCGATCATCAACATCTTGCGTTGGCGGCCGAGATCAATATCGCTGAAATCAACGCTTGGCGCAGTATCTTTTATCGTTTGGGACTTATCGGCCAAGTACCGGAAAAATATGCCGGACTAGGGTATGGCAATATTAGTCAGCGACTGGTTCCCGACGATCTGGCGTTTTTAATTTCCGGCACGCAAACCGGTAACCTCGCCAGCCTGAGTAAGCAGCATTTTGCTCTGATCAAAACTGCTTCGCCGCAACATAATGCCATTCAGTCGATTGGCTTAAGCCAACCGTCTTCAGAAGCATTGACCCACGCCAGTGTTTACCAGCAAAACCAGGCCATCTGTGCAGTGATCCATGTGCATTGCCCGGAAATCTGGCATCAGACTGCCCAACTGGGACTGGCATTTACCTCGGCGCAGGTAGCTTACGGCACACCTGAGATGGCAAACGCAGTTGGTCATTTATTCGATTCCGGCCGCCTGCAAACTTGTGGACTTTTCAGCATGCTGGGCCATGAAGACGGGATTGTAGCCTTTGGCGCCAATTTGGCTAGCGCTGCCGAGTTATTGATCGGACAGCTTGCCAATGCGCTATCTATTGAGCAAAAGCCTTCTGGCCTTTAGAATACCCTCAATCATTAGCATTTATTAATTTTTTCATGTCAGACATTATCATCTACACCGCCAAACTTTGCCCTTATTGCACGATGGCAAAAAAACTGTTTGATCGAAAAGGTGTTAGCTACACCGAAATCAATGTCGATTCCAAACCTGGATTACGACAGGAAATGATGGAAAAAACCCAGCGGCGCACCGTGCCGCAAATTTACATCGGTGATCGACATATTGGTGGCTTTGACGACTTGCATGCCCTGGACATGCGACACGAACTGGATCCGTTGCTACAAGCATAAATCCGCTAACGGTTTGCTAAAAACTCAGCTAACCGGCAGCAGCAAGTCTGCCGGGCTTATTTTATGAAAACCAGTTGCAAGCCAAGTTTGGTTTCAAGTTCGTTGCTTTCTACCCAAACCACTTTACCTAGCGCACTCAAATCCAGTTCGGCCACCAGCACCTTAACCGGCGCGCCGACTTTAACCGTAGGGTGATTGCCAGCCAACTTTAGACACATGCCATCGGTAGAACGGTTGATGCCTTCAGCGACAAACCGCTGCTTATCGATAAATAATTCAGCAGAAAAACCCGACGTTTTCCGGTAGCCTTCACGCTTACGCCAGAGTTTATAGGCGTTATGCACCACATCGCGAAACTCCATCCCCATCATGATGCGGTTACGCTCGCGTTTTACCCAAACGATATAAACGGCACCCGCCAACTTTAGCTCTTCAACGAAAATATCCGCATGCCGATCTTCTGCCAGCAGCGCTTCAAAATCCTCGATACTTATCAGTAAGTCGCCGGGATTTAACTCCACCATCGCGCCTTTTAGCGATACATCGTAGCAATTTAGCTTCAATATCTCGCCACCAATAAATAGCTGGCCTTCCGCGTTAAAGTTTTTTCGGTATTCTTTTCTATCCTGAAACATGATCGGATTCTCTCTGTAAGCTCGGTCAAAGATAGCTTAGTTTTTGATTTGCGCTAACCGGTACTGCTGACTAACCAGACGACAACACGTCTTAACCATGCGCTAAACCCGCCAACAAATCGGCTTTGATATCGTCGATATTTTCCAAACCCACGGAAATTCTCACCAAACTGTCCTTGATACCCGCCTCCGCCCGTGCCTCCGGCGACAAACGGCCGTGCGTTGTGGTGGCCGGATGGGTAATAGTGGTTTTTACATCGCCCAGGTTGGCGGTGATAGACAGCATTTTAGTTGAGTCAATCAACTGCCATGCCTGATCTTTGCCGCCTTTTAGCTCAAAACTAACGACTGCACCAAAATGGCTTTGCTGCCGCTTGGCCAATTCATGTTGCGCATGCGACACCAGACCTGGGTAGTGCACCTTGGCTACCGCGGGCTGCTGTTCCAGCCATTTAGCCAGTTCAAAGGCATTGTCGCAGTGGGCTTTCATGCGGATTGCCAAGGTTTCCAAGCCACCCAAGAACACCCAGGCATTAAAAGGACTCATGGTCGCACCGCCCGTGCGCAAATACGGATAAACGTATTTTTCGATCAATTCTTCACTGGCTACCACTGCACCACCGACACAGCGACCTTGGCCGTCGATATATTTGGTGGTGGAATGTACGACTACATCGGCACCCAGCGTTAAAGGTTGCTGCAAAATTGGTGTGCAGAATACGTTATCCACCACCAACAACGCACCGTGACGATGGGCTATATCGGCCAGGACGCGAATATCGGCAATTTCAATCAGCGGATTGGACGGTGTTTCCAGAAATAAAAACCGGGTGTTGGGCTTGATCGCCGCTTCCCAGGCTGCGGGATCGGTCAGATTGACAAAATCAGTCTCGACGCCAAACTTGCCAAAATAATTTTGAAAAGTCAGCACCGTATTGCCAAATACGCTGCGCGAACACACCACATGGTCGCCGGCTTTTAACAGCGCCATGCCCACCGCCATGATCGCCGCCATTCCAGAGGAAAACGCCAGACAACGCTCGCCTTTTTCCAGATAAGCTAACCGCTCCTGAAAAGCAGTGACGGTTGGGTTGGTAAAGCGCGAGTAAATATTACCAGGCTGTTTGCCGGTAAAGCGCAAGGCAGCTTCTTCTGCAGATTTGAACACATAGCTGGATGTGGCAAAAATCGGCACGCTGTGTTCATCTTCATGCGTACGCTTATGCCCGGCGCGGATAGCCTGGGTTTCCGGCGCATATTCCTGCCAATCAAACTCGCTCATTTTATTTAGCCACCTGCATTTCAATTATAAAACTACTGTTTTTCCGTAATTCTTGCGCATTGTCGTTACGCAAGGCTTCGATGCGCGACAAATAGGCATCGTCAATATCGCCAGTGATGTACTCATGACTGAAACACGAGGTATCGAAATGCTGAATGTCGGGATTACCTCTACCCACGGCTTCGATTAAATCGTCCAAATCTTGGTAAATCAATTTATCAGCGCCCAAGGCGGCGCAGATTTCGTCTTCCGAACGATCATGGGCAATTAATTCATGCGCGGCCGGCATATCAATACCGTAAACATTGGGATAGCGCACCGGCGGCGCAGCAGAAGCGAAATAGACTTTTTTAGCGCCGGCATCACGCGCCATCTGGATGATCTGCTCAGAGGTGGTGCCGCGCACGATGGAATCGTCCACCAGCAGTACGTTTTTGCCGTCAAACTCCAAGGCGATCGCATTCAACTTTTGCTTGACCGATTTTTTACGCATTTTTTGACCGGGCATGATAAAGGTGCGGCCTATATAACGATTCTTCATAAAGCCTTCGCGAAACTTCAAGCCCAGATCGTGAGCAATCTGCGAGGCTGCGGTGCGACTGGTGTCTGGAATCGGAATCACCACGTCGATGTCGTGGTCAGGCCAGTCGCGTTGAATTTTTTCCGCTAATTTTTTACCCATACGCATTCTGGCTTTGTACACCGAAATATTGTCGATGATCGAATCCGGCCGGGCAAAGTATACATATTCAAAAATACACGGACAATGATCGGCTATTTCTGAGCACTGCCGGGTATGCAGTTGACCGGAGGCTTCGATAAACACCGCTTCGCCCGGTTCAATATCACGAATCAGATGAAAATCCAGTACATCCAGCGCCACGCTTTCAGAGGCTATCATGTATTCGTTGCCTTCTTCAGATTTGCGCTCGCCGAACACGATGGGGCGAATACCATGCGGATCACGAAAACCCAGCACCCCAAACCCGGCGATCATCACCACCACCGCATAGGCGCCGCGGCAACGTTTATGTACTGCGCCCACCGCTTGAAAAACGTCATCGACGGTGAGCTTAAGTTTGCCAAATTGCGCCAGTTCATGGGCAAATACGTTCAGCAATACTTCAGAATCCGAATCGGTATTGATATGCCGTTGATCGTCAGCAAACACCTGTTGCTTCAGTTCTTCGGTATTGGTCAAATTACCATTGTGGGCCAGCGTCAAACCGAACGGCGAGTTGACGTAAAACGGTTGCGCTTCGGCAGAACTGGTGCAACCGGCTGTCGGATAGCGCACATGGGCTATGCCCATATTGCCTTTCAGTTTCATCATTTGCTTGCTGGAAAATACATCCCGCGCCAAGCCATTGTCTTTGCGCAAATGCAAGCGTCCCCCGTCGCAGGTCACAATACCGGCGGCGTCCTGGCCTCGATGCTGCAGCACCGTCAGGGCATCGTAAAGATCCTGATTAACACTTTGATATGAAACAATAGCGGCAATACCACACATAACTAACCCAAGTTTATCGATAATGGATGTAATCCGCCAATCCGGTCGGCATGTGGGCTTTTAACCACACCGCCAACGCTTGAAACGGAGGAATGAGAAGGGATTGTTTCCACCACGGATCTTCCGGCAGCGGCGTGACGCCGGCCAGCATCACCAATATGGAAACCAGCACTGCCCCACGGACAATGCCAAACAACATACCCAGCAGACGGTCGCTGCCGGTCAATCCGGTTTTTTCTATAAGTTGACTTAGTAAAAAACTAATCAAACTACCCAAAATCAAAGTCGCGAAAAACAGACTCGCAAAACCAGCGGCTATTCTGGCAGGTGGATAACTAATGGTGGATTGCAATAACACCGCCACATCGCGGCTGTATTGCGTTGCTACCCACACCGCCACAATCCAGAGTGTCAGGGCAAAAGCTTCTTTAATAAAGCCGCGCAATACGCCCATCACAGCCGAACTGGCAATGATGGCGATAATGACATAGTCCACCCAGAATAACTTGGACCAGGGCAACAAATCCAACATGTTTTACAGACTAATCGACAACCTTGGCTTGCAACAAGTACTTATTCCTCAGCAGATACAAAGCTGTTGACATTAATCTGCGCCAACTTGGCCTTCACTGCCTGGGCTTTGAGTTTATCTACGATAGGGCCAATACGTACTTTAAATACCGTGCCTTTATCGCCAGCCACTTCCTTGATCGAGGCGGCAAAGCCTTGTTGTTTTAAATTATCTTGCAGACTGGCGGCATTGGGTTTTTGACTAAAGGTGCCGACTTGTAAATACCAGCGATTATTGTCTTCAGTGGCAGGCACCGGCTTGCTGGCAGCAACCACAGGCGCTGCCGCTGGCAGCGACTCGGCTTTGGGTTCTGCTATTTTAGCAATCGGCTTCAAGGGTTTCGGCGTTGGCGCAACAGACTGCAGCGGCTGCACTGCCGGGGCTGTTGACTTAAGCGGCTTACTGGCTACCGGTAAATCCTCCGCCTCGGCAGGCTCCTCGTCAAGTTGCGCAACTGCCGCGGGATTTACCGCAGGCAGCGTTGTTTTCGGCACAGGGGCGGTGTCCTTGGCTGTCAATTTAACTTGCGGTTTAGGCGCAGGCGCAGCCACTGGGAAATCTGGTTCCGGCTCGCCTTCGTCGACTATTTTAACCGGCGCTTTAGCCGATGGCTCGATAGGCTGAGATTGCGCCACGTCTTCGACTTTTTCTGGTAAAGGCATGATTTCCACGTCCTGCGCCTTGGCAGGTAACTCCGGAATTTTTAATTCGTTGATGCTTTTGCCGGTTTCGTCAATCGGATCATCGAATAACATCGGTACAAAAATTGCCGCCAACGCGGTAATCACCGCCGCACCAATCAAGCGTTGCTTTAACTCCTGATCCATTGTCATCACCTCTAAGAAAATTTGGATAAATATTCGGATACTAGAAAAAAAGAACCAAAAATCAGTATCAATTCGTCTGGCTTCGCTGTTTGTCGGGCAGACTGAAATGCCGCGCTAAAATCGGTGAAGCCGCTTTGGATGTTATCCAAACCTTGCTGCTGAAAATAGGTTTCTAACATATCCGGACTTGCAGCGCGAGGGTTTAGCAATGGTGCCAAATACCACAGGGCAACCCGCTCGCGCATCATGTTAATTACACTGCCGATATCCTTGTCCCGCATCATCGCAAATACTGCATGTATTTTGATCTGGGGAAAATATTCGCCTAAATAGTCGATCAAGGTCTGCACGGCTTGCGGATTATGGCCTACATCCAGCAAAACCAGCGGTTTGCCCTCTATCAACTGAAAACGTCCGCGCAATTGCGCTTGTTGCAAACCCTGGCGAATGGCGTCATCGCTAACTGGCAACACCGGCAACAAAGTATCGATAGCCATAATCGCCGTTGAAGCGTTTTTATATTGATGTTCGCCTTTAAACGCCGGCAGCGGCAAGTTGTTAATCTGTCTGCTGGCAGTCAGCCACGCCCAGTGACCGAGTTGTTTTTCATAATTAAACGCTTTGCCGATTTGCCGCAAGTCTGCACCCAGTGTTTCGGCGGTCTCCGGCAACGAGTCGGGCGGGGTAAACTCGCCAATCACGGCGGGCACTCCGGCTCTAAAAATACCGGCCTTCTCACGACCGATAGCGTCTAAGGTGTGGCCCAAATAATCGACGTGATCTATGCCAATCGTGGTCACCACAGCCACATCCGGGTCGATAATATTGACCACATCCAGCCTGCCGCCCAAGCCTACTTCCAACAGTTGTATGTCAAGCTCGGCACTGGCAAAAATACTGAGCGCCGCCAGGGTGCCAAACTCAAAGTAACTCAGACTGATCTCGCCACGCGCTGCATCTATCCGGCTAAATGCCTCACAAATCAGGCTCTCGTCAACCGGTTGCCCATCGATGCGAATCCGTTCGTTGTAATGCACGATGTGCGGCGAGGTGTAAGCACCCACCTTGTAACCCGCAGCCCGGTAGATCGCTTCCAAAAACGCGACACACGAGCCTTTGCCGTTAGTACCGGCGACAGTAATGGTCAGCGGTTTTTTACCCGCAGGATTAAGGTGCTGATACACACCAGCAGCTCTACCCAAGCCTAAATCTATTGGGCGCGGGTGTAGCATTTCCTGCCAATTCAACCAGGCTTGCAGCGAATCAAAACGCGCCATTGCGACCGGATTTAATCCTGAATCTGCGGAAGATCGCTATCGCCCTGATTGTCAACCTGTGCAACATCGCTTTCGGTATCCGTCGCAGTGTCATCGTTACGCCCGCCGCACAAAATAGTCAAAATGCTGGCTATTTTATCGCGCATTTCGCGGCGATCAATGATCATGTCGATAGCGCCGTGCTCTTGCAAAAACTCACTACGCTGAAAACCTTCCGGCAGTTTTTCCCTAACCGTTTGCTCAATCACACGTGGACCGGCAAAGCCAATCAAAGCATCGGGTTCAGCGACGTTAATGTCGCCCAACATGGCTAAACTGGCAGACACACCACCCATGGTCGGATCGGTCATAAAGGAAATATACGGTATGCCAGCCGCCGCCAGTTTGGCCAAGGCAGCGCTGGTTTTGGTCATTTGAAACAAGGAAAACAAAGACTCTTGCATCCTGGCACCGCCACTGGCGGTAAACACGATAAACGGCGCACCGGAGCGCAGACTTTCGTTAACCCCGCGCACAAAACGCTCGCCAACCACCGAACCCATCGAACCGCCCATGTAGCCAAAGTCGAACGCCGCCGCCACAATAGGAGCACCGTTCAGAAAACCTTTCATCACCACCAAAGCGTCGTTTTCGCCGCTTTGTTTTTGCGCCTGACTGATTCTGTCTTTGTAACGTTTGCTGTCCTTGAATTTTAACGGATCGCTTGGCTTAAGACCGGCACCGATTTCTTGGCGACCGTCAGTATCCAGGAACAGATCCAGTCGTCTGCGGGCCGGAATGCGCAAATGGTGATCGCATTTTGGGCAGACGCTAAAGTTTTTCTCCAGTTCGGCATTAAACAAAATCGCGTCGCAACGCGGGCATTTGTTCCACAAACCTTCCGGTACTGTGGTTTTTTTCTGCGAGGTTTCGGTTCTGATGGCAGAGGGAACCAGTTTTTCAAACCAACTCATGCGTTGTTTTCTCCGCTTGAAAGCTTAAACATCCATCGCTTGACGCATGGATTTTAATAAAGCAATGATCTCGTGTTTGGCTTGCTGAGGATCATCCAGATTGGCTTCGATTTTACTAATCAAGGCACTACCGACCACTACGCCGTCGGCAATAGCGGCAATTTTTTGGGCCGTTTCGGCATCTTTTACCCCAAAGCCGACGCCTACCGGCAAATCGGTATTGGCGCGAATCAGCTGCAATTTTTGGTCAACATCGGCAGTATCCAGATGGCCTGCACCGGTAACGCCTTTTAAAGACACGTAATACAGATAGCCGCTACCCACTTGATGCATTTTCTGAATCCGCTCGGCGGTGGTATTGGGTGCCAGCAAAAATATCTGATCGATACCGCGCTCACGTAGCAAAGCCACGCAATTTTCAGACTCTTCCGGCGGCAAATCCACGGTCAATACGCCATCGACATCGGCGCGTTGAGCCGCGTTGGCAAAATCTTCGTAACCCATGATTTCGATAGGATTCAAGTAGCCCATCAACACCAACGGCGTGGTCTGATCGGTTTTACGAAATTCGATCGCCATGCTCAACACTTTGCGTAAGCCCACATGATGCGACAACGCCCGCTCGCTGGCGCGTTGTATCACCGGGCCATCGGCCATTGGGTCGGAAAACGGTACGCCTAGCTCGATAACGTCAGCGCCCGCCGCCACCATCTCGTGTAATAAAGGTACGGTAAACTCGGGATATGGGTCGCCAGCGGTGATAAAGGGTATCAAAGCCTTGCGGCCTGAGGCCTTTAACTCGGCAAATTTAGTGCTTAAGCGACTCATAAACTGATCCCCTCGCGTTGCATGATGGTGTGCATATCTTTGTCGCCGCGACCGGACAAGTTGACGATGATAATTTGATCTTTACGCATGGTGGGTGCCAGCTTGGTGGTATAGGCCAACGCGTGGCTAGATTCCAAGGCCGGAATAATACCTTCCATGCGGGTCAAGGTATGAAAACCTGCCAGCGCTTCGGTATCGGTAATATTTACATAGTTCGCGCGGCCGGTATCTTTCAGCCAGGCGTGTTCCGGGCCTACGCCTGGATAATCCAGACCTGCGGAAATTGAGTGCGTTTCGATGATTTCGCCATCGTCGTCAGCCATTAAATAGGTGCGATTGCCGTGCAATACGCCAGGGCGACCAGCGCACAAAGGCGCAGAATGGCGACCGGTTTCGACGCCGTCACCGGCAGCTTCGACACCGTACATTTTTACCGCTTTATCTTCAATAAATGGATAAAACAAACCAATCGCGTTGGACCCGCCGCCCACACAAGCCACCAAAGCATCCGGCAGTCGACCAGCTTGGTCTATACATTGCTGCCTGGCTTCGCGGCCAATCACCGCTTGAAAATCTCGCACCATGGCTGGATACGGATGCGGTCCGGCCACTGTGCCGATGATATAAAAGGTGTCGTCGATATTCGTCACCCAGTCGCGCAAGGCTTCGTTAAGCGCATCTTTCAGAGTCTTGGATCCCGATTGCACAGGCACCACGGTAGCGCCCAGCAATTTCATCCGGTATACATTCAAAGCCTGACGTTCCACGTCTACAGCGCCCATATATACGACGCACTCCAGACCCAGTCGCGCAGCAACCGTCGCCGTCGCCACACCATGCTGACCAGCACCGGTCTCGGCGATGATACGGGTTTTACCCATGCGTTTGGCTAACAAGGCTTGGCCAACGGTATTGTTAACCTTGTGCGCGCCCGTATGATTAAGGTCTTCGCGTTTTAAATAAATCTGCGCACCGCCTAAATGATCGCTCCAGCGCTGAGCGTGATAAAGCGGCGACGGCCTACCTACGTAATCTCGAAGATCGGCATCCAGTTCGGCCAGAAATTCCGGATCTTTGATGTAGTGTTGATAGGCTTCGTTTAATTCGGTAATCGCCGGCATCAGCGTTTCCGCTACAAAAATACCGCCGTAAGGCCCGAAGTGGCCTCGTGCATCCGGCATATCGTATTTGTCAGTCATAGTTCTCGTGTCGCTTGATTGGTTATTCTTATAAACGCAGCCATTTTCGCTGCATCCTTAATGCCTTTCCCGGCCTCAACACCGCTGCTAACATCCAGAGCATACGGTTTAACAATTTTTACTGCCTCGTCGGCATTATCTGCCGTCAATCCGCCAGCCAGGATAATCGGTAAACTGCGGGATTGTGGAATTAAATCCCAATCAAAACCGCTACCACTACCGCCCTGCACGCCTGGATGGTAAGCATCCAGTAACAAGCCCGCAGCGTCATGGTAGTCACGCTGCAAGCCGTCAATATCGGTATCCGCTTGCACCCTGATCGCTTTGATATAAGACTTATCGTATATCCGACAACTCGCCGCCGCTTCGTCGCCATGAAATTGCAAGCAGTCTACCCTGACCTGTTTCAACACGTTGCGGATAAAATCCGGCTCGGCATCGACGAACAAGGCTACCACACTAACGAAGGCAGGCAATGCCCGACTAATCCGCGCGGCCTGTTCTATATCCACATTTCTGGGGCTAGGCGGGTAAAACACCAAGCCAATCGCATCGACACCCAAATTGGCAGCATAAACAGCGTCTTCAACCTGAGTAAATCCGCAAATTTTAACGCGGGTTCGCATCAAAAACCTCATAAAAAATGGCCGCGTAGGATAACACAGCTACCCGACATGTCATGCTCAAGCCAATAAAAAAAGGCTGACCGTTGTCAGCCTTTATCCCGCTGCAGACCGCGGAGGCGTTAATGGGCATGCTGATGGTTGTGATGATCGTCAGCGTGCTCATGTTTTACGCTGTCATGCTCGGCATCGTGATGATCGCTGCCTGCATCTTCCAATTCCTCATGATCAATCGGCGCCAGAAATTCTGTTGCCGGCTCCGCCGCACCACTGTGGCTATGCGCTTGTGCTGCCGCCTGATTGAGCTGATCTGCCGCGGCCACAGAAACGCCGTACTTATAAACCATCAGGCCGCCCAAATCGGCGGTAAACACCAGCAAGCCGCATAGAATGGTTGCCAGCAGCAAATACAAGGTATTGGCTGGCCCGACAATAAGCCCTTTGGCAAGCAAGCGCCAAGCCGACAGCACCACAGACAAACTGAGCACGGAAATAGCCAAATGCTCATGGTTTTCCATAATCTCATGTACATTGCCGCCATGCGCTACCGATGCGGCCGCCACCAAACCCGCCGCCACGGTAACCGCGGCAAAACCAGTACCCAAATACAAAAACCAACCGGCAATCTGCCGCCATTCGGCGCGCTGCGCCAAACTGCCAACCACATCAATCAAGAAAAACAAGCTGATCAAGGCAATTGGAAAATGCACAAACAAAGGATGTACATTCTGTAATGCAGAGATACCGGGCAGGACACTGACAAAAGTTTCTGCTGGTGATTGCCGCACCAGACTTTCCAAAAACGTCAGCAAACCCGACACGCCGCCAGCTATGCCACCGCCGCTATCTGCACCGCCATGTACACCAATACTTAAATAATCGTTTAGACCCCACATAAATCTCCCCCGAGTCAATTTTGCGCGGATATTATCATGTTTAGCGCCATGCTCAGTTAATCACCACCTGAGTGGACATAGTCAAGGCCCTGGTTTTGCTTTCTACAAACTCGGAGCCTTGCTGCTGGATGAACATTACCTGCAACTTCTCGGCGTCCGCAATTTTCATCCCCGCTTCTTGCCCCAAGCACAGCAAAGCAGTCGACCAGGCATCGGCGATGGTGGGGTTTTCGTTAAATACGCTCACAGCGACCAAGTCATGCGAGACCGGCCTGCCATCGCGCGCATCAAGAATATGGCTGTAGCGATGGCCTTTTACATCGAAATAATGCCGATAAGTGCCGGACGTCATCACCGACATGGGTAGCTCTTTGGGTAAAGTGACCACCTTGTGCATTTTTTGCTCGCCAGGTAGCGGTTTTTCCACCGCAATTCGCCAAGCCTTGCCATCCGGCTTGCTGCCGTGCGCTCGCAGTTCGCCACCGATTTCTACCAGATAATTTTCAATGCCTATGCCTTCCAGCGCTTTACTGATTTTTTCTACGCTGTAACCCTGTGCTATCGATGACAGATCGACCCTGACATCGGGCAGTTTTTTAGCCAGATGACTGGCATCGACCACCCGCACCTTATCCATTCCCACGTTAGCCATCGCAGCCTGCAGCGCGGCATCGTCGGGGATATGTAATTCATCGCCATTAAAGCCCCACAAATCGAATAATGGCTTGATCGTCAAATCGTAACAACCCCGACTGGCTTGACCGACTGTCTGGGCAATTTTAACCAGTTCGACTATTTCCTCGCCTACCTGCTGGCCGCTGGTGGAGCTATTGGCGTTGAATTGTTCGATCACAGAATCCGGCCGATAGTTGGACAAGGTTTTATCCAGATCAGCAAAAACTTTCTCAACTTCCGCTTCAATCTGCTTGCCTTCCAACACTTGCGGCGACCAATAACTGATGTGGTAGCTTGTACCTTGGGCAAATCCAGCAAAGGTTTCAACCGGCTTAATCGGCTCTTCGCACCCCGTCAACAACAAACCCAGTAATGCGCCAAACCATCCGTTCCGTAACATTCAACCCCCGTAATTAATTAACGCAATAACGCCGAAATAGCTTTGAAATGCATATGCCTGGCGTCCCGCAACCATTCAAACAATACCGATTCATGACAACTTAAAGTTGCCCCCTGCTGCTGCATCCGCTGCAAGGCATAGAGTTTATGTTCCGTTTGCCGCGAACAAACCGCGTCGGTCAGAACAAATACTTGATAATTTTGCGATAGTAACTCAAGCACGGTTTGCAATACGCAAACATGCGTTTCCTGACCGATTACCACCACCTGCTGGCGGCCCGTGGCAGCCAAGGCCTGATTAAATCCCTCAGCGGCACAACAGGAAAATCCAGTTTTACTAAATAGCGGGGTAAGCATAGGCAAGCATGCGCTGATCTCCGGCTGCGTCGAGCCCAAGCCTTGCGGATATTGCTCGGTCACCAGTACCGGCACTTCCAGCAATTTTGCGGCTTGCAGTAAACGCTGGGTGTGGCTTGCCATACGCGCGGCATCATCAACCGGCATGACCGCCGACAAGCGCGTTTGCATATCCACCAGCAATAACACACTGTTATCGCTATCCAATAAATTGGGATGGCTAGTCATAGGCATCAACCGTGCTTCATGATTCGCGCTTTGTCGCGCTGCCAATCCTTGTCTTTGGAGGCGGCGCGCTTGTCGTGCAGTTTTTTACCTTTCGCCAAACCTATCTTCAATTTGGCCCGGCCTTTGATCCAATACATCGACAGCGGGATCAACGTATAGCCTTTACGCTCTACCGATCCGATCAGTTTGTTCAACTCGCGGCGATGTAACAATAATTTTTTCTTGCGGACTGCGTCAGGATTAACGTGAGTAGACGCCGATAATAATGCCGAAACGTGGGCACCGGATAACCAGGCTTCGCCGCGTCTGATTTCAACATAGGCTTCTTTTAATTGAATCCGGCCATCGCGCAAACTCTTAACTTCCCAACCTTCCAATACCAGACCGGCCTCGAATGTCTCGTCTATTGTGTACTCGTGAGTGGCCTGCCGATTGACTGCAATAGTATTGTCGGTGGCTTTGTTGTCCTTCTTGGATTTTTTGGCTGCCATGATGTAGCGAATATTTTTAGACTGACTGTAAACAGGAATTTTGATATTTTACCCACACACCCGTTAAATAACGACTTAAAAAACACACAGGGCTCCACGACATGACCGATAAAACCCAATCCATCCACGGCGAATGGTCTTCCCGCTTCGCCTTTATTCTGGCCGCCACCGGTTCGGCGGTCGGTTTGGGTAATATCTGGAAGTTTCCTTATATCACCGGCCAAAACGGCGGTGGCGCTTTTGTCATGGTGTATTTAGTCTGCGTGGCGGCGATCGGCATACCGATTATGATCGCCGAAATCATGTTGGGCAGACGCGGCAGACAAAGCCCGATCAACACCATGCAAAAATTAGCCGCCGAGGCCAAAGTCGATGCGCGCTGGGGCTACTTGGGCTGGATGGGCATGATCGCCGGGTTTTTAATTCTGGCTTACTACAGTGTCATCGCTGGCTGGTCGATGGCTTATATCTTTAAAGCGTTTTTCGGCGGTTTTTTTAGTACCGACGCTGGCGACGTTAAAGCCATGTTCGATAATTTAATGGCCAGCCCGATTCAGCAAATTTTTTGGCACACGGTATTCATGGTCATCACCATGCAAGTGGTGATGCGCGGCGTCAGAGGCGGTTTGGAAAAAGCCGTGCGCTTTTTAATGCCGGCACTGTTTGTGATCCTGATTATTTTGGTGGCTTACGCGATGGCGTCAGGCTCTTACGCGCAAGGCATCCACTTTTTGTTCAGCCCCGACTTTAGCAAAATCAACGCCGATGCGGTGCTTACCGCGATGGGCCATGCTTTCTTTACTTTAAGTCTGGGTATGGGCGCCATTATGGTTTACGGCTCTTACTTGCCCAACCATGTCTCCATTGCCAAAACCACGTTTTTTATCGCGGGTGCCGATACTGCCGTGGCCTTACTGGCAGGCATTGCTATTTTTCCCTTGGTGTTTGCCAATAATCTAGAAGTGGCTGCTGGCCCTGGCCTTATTTTTCAAACCCTGCCCCTGGCTTTTGGCCACATGAGCGGTGGCTGGTTGTTTGGGGTGCTGTTTTTTGTATTATTGTTTTTTGCTGCCCTTACGTCGTCAATCTCTCTAATCGAACCGGCTGTCGCCTGGTTAGTCGAAAACAAAAATATTGATCGTCAAAAAGCCTGTATCTGGTCTGGTAGCACTTGCTGGGCGTTGGGCATCGCAGTGGTGTTTTCCTTTAATATCTGGTCTGGGTTCAGGTTATTCGACAAAAATCTGTTCGAATTACTGGATTATCTGACCGCCAACCTGATGCTGCCGCTGGGTGGCTTGTGCATCGCCGTGTTTGCCGGCTGGATGATGAAACAATCCCATACCGAACAGGAATTGGAACTGCCAGCGCAAGGCTTTCAGGTCTGGCAGTTTTTGATTAAATTCGTCGCCCCTGCGGCAGTATTTATTGTGTTCTTACATGTACTTGGGGTGCTGTAATGATCACAGTTGTACAAAAAAGCGCCCTGGTTAAATTCTCGGCGAAGCAGATGTTTGATCTGGTGGATGATATAGAGTCGTATCCTAAATTTCTGCCCTGGTGTTCCGGCAGTAAAGTCTTGAAACGTGATGGCGACATCGTCGAAGGTCAAATCGACATCGCCAAAGCCGGCTTTCACAAATCCTTTACCACCCGCAATAAAATCGATCAGGGCGGCAAAATCCAAATCAGCTTGCTGGACGGGCCGTTTTCGTCGCTAGAAGGCTTTTGGAGCTTTATGCCCCTGCGCGAAGACGCCAGCAAAATCTCGCTGGATCTGGAATTTGAAATATCGGGCAAGTTAGCAGCGCTGGCCTTTGGCCCGGTGTTCAACCAGATTTGCAACACCATGGTCAGCTCGTTTACCCAACGCGCCAAAGCTTTGTATGGCGGATGAGTTGATTGCAGTAGAGGTGGCTTACGCCACGCCTGCTCGCCAATCGCTTATTTCCATTAGTTTAGCGGCGGGTAGCAGCGTGGAACAGGCGATTGCTGCGTCGGGAATTTTGCTGGAGTTTCCAGAGATTGATTTGAGTCAGCAGAAGGCTGGGGTTTTTGGGGTGGTTTGCAAACTCGACAAAGCTGTTGAAGATGGCGACCGGGTCGAGATTTATCGGCCTTTGTTGCAAGATCCTATGGATGCTCGGCGGGGGCGATTGAAGAAGTGACAAGAAACAAATTTATTCTCGTCGCCGCACTCATGCAAATTTACGGATCGTTAGAAGCCGGTATCAGATGAAGCCGAGACTCACCATTTTAAGCTTGGCATTACTTTGTGGCTGCACTACGTCCGGCTTTGTTCAAACAGGGCCAGATAGTTTTATGGCAAGGGCTCATTCAACTTTATTTACTATTGACCCAGCTGGAGCAGGTGCCATTGCAAATGCCACAGAAATTGGGGCCAAACATTGCACCGATCTAGGGAAATATCTTGTAGTTAGTAACACCCAAATTTCTAGAATTGGGGCTGGCGCTCAGGCTATTGTGAACTTTGTGTGCGTTGATAAAAATGACAAGGATTATGTGCGCCCAAAGATTCAGCCGATGTCTCCCGAAAGTACTCCGACAATCATCATTAATAATAAAAATTAATTGAAATACGGTGGTCTACCAGGTATCGGAGCCTGCAAATCAAGATTCTGATCGCAAACCTAACTCAATAATATAAAAAAGCGGCAGTACCTCAGAAACCGAAGTTTGATACGCTACCAATCGCTGTTAAACGACGGTCAATATCACTGGAGACCGTTTATTATGGTCACCGTTACCTTCGACACACATAAATTTGTCCGCAAACTCAAAGAAGCCGGCTTTGACGAAAAACAGGCAGAGGCGGTTTCCGAAGCCTTCCGCGACGCTCAAGCTGAAAACGAACCGTTGACCAAAAAAGACTTACAACTTGAACTAGCGCCCGTCCGTTCGGACTTAGTGATCTTGAAATGGATGCTAGGCTTGGTTTTCGCCGCTGAAGTGATGCCCTTACTGGCCAAGCTTCTGGCTTAACGTATGCTTCGTAACGCCTAATTTGGGTAAGCCCTTACGCTGAACAACGTGAATCACAGCATTAAAGGCAATATGCTGGGTATCGCTTCGCTCTACCCAGCCTACCATGTTGGATTACACAAAACCCAATCCAAGTTTTAAGAACATCAATCCCGAATAGCATTCAAGGCAACGGGTTTACTCCCCATGCCGCGCCGAGCACCCGAGCTTTTGCCGAGAACACCCCGACAGGGGCGACGCAGGGATGCGGCGCGCAGGATCAAAGCGGCATCCGGGTGGCCTTTCTTTTGGTGACTTTTCTTTCGACTGCAGGGATGCAGGAAGGTAGAGCAATGCAGGAGCAATTGCCAAGGCCAAGCAAAGAAAAGTCACTCGGCTATCGGGCCGAAACACGATACCCAAACAGCCGTCGCGCCAGCAACACTTTGTTTTAAATCCGCGAGCGCAAAAACACCGCACCCAAAACCCCAACGAATCTTATCGTGCAAACACGAGAAACAGAAGCAAACGATTCACCATAGGCAATCCACCACAGCCTGCAATACAATACGCCTCCTAAAACGCCAAATAATAGTTGGCGAGCACAGTATAATTTCCATCAACACGCAATCCAGCATGAGCAAAGACATCCGCATTCAGCGCCTAAGCGGCGAAGCCTTGATTCAATACATCCCGGAACTGGCGCGCCTGCGCATTGAGGTGTTTCGTGATTTTCCGTATCTGTACGACGGTGACTACGAATACGAGAAAAAATACCTGCAAACCTATATCAACTGCCCGGAAAGCGTGATTGTGCTGGCGTTTGATGGTGATGCGATCATCGGTGCGTCCACCGCGATTCCGCTTAAATACGAAACCGACGAAGTCAAAAAACCGTTTATCGAAAACGGCTATAACCCCGACGAAGTGTTTTATTGCGGCGAATCGGTGTTAAACAAAGCCTATCGCGGCCTAGGCATCGGCGTGCGCTTCTTTGAGCAACGCGAAGCGCATGCTGCCGACTTGGGCGGTTTTAAACACATTACTTTCTGCTGCGTCGAACGACCTGTTGACCATCCGCGTCGGCCTGCCGATTACGTGCCGCTGGACGTTTTCTGGAACAAGCGCGGCTATGTCAAACACCCGGAATTAAAAACCACCTACACCTGGAAAGACCTGGACGACACCAGTGAAACCGCCAAACCCATGACATTTTGGTTGAGAGAAGACCGTGCCTAAAATAGCCAGCGCCCAATACGACATCAGCTTTCTGGAAAGCTGGGAAAATTTTGAAGCCAAAGCCCGCCGTTGGGTGCAAGAGGCCGCCGATAATCACGCCGATATTCTGCTATTCCCGGAATACGCCTGTATGGAACTGGCTTCGCTGTTTCCCAAGGCGATCTATAGCTCTTTAAACGGCCAACTGGATGCTTTGCAAACCCTGCTGCCGGATTTTTTAAAGCTGTTCAAGACCTTGGCCGCCGAGCACCGGGTTTACATTCAGGCCGGCACCTACCCCGTCAAACATGACAACGGCGAATTTCATAACCACGCTTATTTTTTTACGCCGCAGGGCAATGTGGATTATCAGGAAAAATTGACCATGACTCGTTTTGAGAATGAGCAATGGCATATTGCCCGAGGCTTGGAGATTAAGTTATTCGATACCGCGTTTGGCAAGCTGGCGATCAACATCTGCTATGACAGCGAATTTCCGCACTACGCCCGTCTGCAAGCCGAGCGCGGCGCCACGCTGATTTTGGTGCCAAGCTGCACCGATACCGAAGCCGGCTATTACCGGGTACGCATCGGTTGCCAGGCACGGGCATTGGAAAATCAATGCTACGTGGTGCAAGCATCGTTAGTCGGTAACGCGGACTGGTCAGAAGCGGTGGATGTAAACTGCGGGGCAGCGGCGATTTATACGCCGGTAGACAGGGGCTTTCCCAACAACGGCATTTTAGCCATTGGCGAATACAACAAAACCCAATGGGTTTACGCCGACCTGGACTTGGCGGCAGTTGATACCGTCCGCCAGGAAGGCCAGGTATTTAACTACCGGGACTGGCCCAAGCAGTTTGATTGCAATTAGGCGATAACCGGTTTTAGTAATGATATTGAAAGTTACATTCTCCGACCAGTCGACCTGATAGGGATGAGTTTTCAGTGGGTAAGGAATTGACATCCACACCACAACCCAGATTAACCGGCCGGGTTTTGCGGGTTTCCGTCTGCTTTGCGGTTGCGCTACCTTTGGCGGCGTTACCAAGCAGATGGCTAGTACCCTGGTCGGCGTCGGCTAAGGGTTGCTCGGAGAGGGTCAATATCAGTTCGCCTGGTTGATCAAAACTATCCTCTACCGGGGCGGCGGCCATTGCCTGTAACGCGCAAAAAGCCAGCAAACCGCCGACGAATATAGACAGTGCTTTTGACTGGTTTTGAAACAAAAAATCAGTGGTTTTCATGATTTTCTCCTGTGCCAATTCTGCGCTATCTGCGCATTGGACAAGTCAGCGTTAGTTCCATAAGTTTAATAGCCCGATTAGAGCTGTATGTCAATACCGCACAAAAACCCAGTGCAGTAGCAACGGCGTCATTGGTCTTGACATTGCAGGGTTAGCTAAGCAATTTTATGCTTAAGACATGTTTAACGCCCGTTTAAGATCAAATACCAGCAGCGGCTTAAACCCGACAATCCATTAAAATCCAAAAAAAATTGATGCTTGTCAAGCATTTGACGCTTAAAGCTCATTTAGTTTAGAGCATAATCAATACCAATTCAAAGTCTCGGCGCACGCAAATTTCACAAACCTTAAAAGCGGATAAGCTATCCCGCGCGCACCCACGGATTGGCACGGTTATTTCCAAGCCAATTGCCGCTAAATTCGGCGCTGCAGCGAGCAGTTCACGCAACAAATAGGGCTTTTGGAGTAGAAAATTGTCCGCAACCACACATCTATTTAGCAATTTGCTATAGCTCGATATTTTTTTGGTATAGACTTCACTGTAAATATAACGATTGGACGTTACGGCTTTTTTAAAGCGGACAGGGAACTGATGCATATTTATCCAATCCAGTCTTTTTTCATACAAAAACCAGCATTCTCTACTGGAAACCGCTAACAGTGCGATTACTGCAAAAATTACTCAGAAAGACTACCGCGTCGCCCGGAATTGTAGCCATCAGCTTTGTTTCCAATGGCTTTACCATCGCTATAACTCAGTATTCCGAGCAGGACAGGCCGCTGCTTTTACATTGCGAATTCATTTCAGCCAGCGACGCGCAAATCATCACGCACCTGGAAGCGCTGGTAAAAAATCATCGGCTTGAAGAATACGACTGCCATATCCTGCTGTCTCCAGAGCATTACCGCTCGATGAGCATCGAGGCACCCGCGGTGAGTAGCGAAGAATTCAGACAAGCCGTCAAATGGCGGATTGCCGATTTGCTGGAATTTCCAGTCGATCAGGCTGCGCTTGATTTTTACCATTTACCGAAATCCAATCGACCCAATACGCCGCACATGTTGGAAGTCGTGGCCTGCAGCAATCAAACAGTTGCGACGCTTAGGATTCCGTCAAAAACAACTTCCCGAAATTACCTGCTTTGAGGCAGAGCCCGGTAATTCCATCGGG
>CAIOHN010000232.1 GCA_903858105.1 uncultured Pseudomonadota bacterium
CCAACTGTCGCAAAAGTCGCAACTGTCACAGTCGCAAACCCCACAAAATCAAAAAATCCTGAGTTGCTGGTAACAGTCTGGACACCGGCGGGTAATCCCATGCAGGTACTAGCCAGAAATTCAGAACACGCGGCGTTTCTGATCAGCATGAACCCGAAACCGGCGCAAGGGGGTGGCACATGGGGCGTGTAACACTTAAGCCGAAACGTTACATTTTTGTTTGTGCAGGCTGTAGTTTGCTGGCTTGTTCTGACAGGAGAGATGCAATGACTTGTTCGCCAGCTTGCAGGACGATGGCTTGCAGGCGTGGCACATTAAAGGAACTTCGGAGTCTCGCTAAGGGCTTGGATATTAGCCCTGCATCGATTCTTCATGCAAAGGCAATGCAATTATTGTCTCCAGAGCTAAGTAATAAAGCGATGGCGGGTGAAATAAAACTTTACGACGATGATGTTTTAGAGGCTGTAGGTAAAGAGTTTTTAAAACGCGCAATGGCTGTATTGCAACAGTGCAAACTCTAGCCAATTTGTGAAGGGGGACTAATGGCAAAACGAAAAGAATCAAACTTTATCAAAGGCACAGCCAACCACCGGCGCACCGAAGGCGATTACATGGGGGTGCTACTCGACACGGTAACGCTAGACGATTGGCGGGATGTGGTGGCAGGCGCTTTACAGCTTGCCAAAGATGGGGATAGCCAAGCGCGGGCATGGCTGGCGCAATACCTGGTAGGCAAGCCAGAAACCAAAGCGCCAACCCCTTTAACCGTCGTGGTGCAACAACTCAACGGCGCTGATCCTGTTGTTGAAAAATTGGCACATAAAACTGTCACGGCGATTCGGTTTCCGGGTGAGAGATGGGAGGAAGATGTTAAAACAGTGATTGCGGCAGAATTGGCCGAAAAAGTCACTCATTCGGAAAGGGGCGCAACACCAGAGCCGGCGAGGCTTACAGGCGATTTTGCTGAATAGTAACCGTGCAAATTGCTTGATGATTTAGGACTATCGAAAATGGGTGGACTGGGTAGCGGTAGAACGGGCGGCGCGGCTTGTACTGATGAATGTCGATCAATTGACGTTAGGTGCTTGCGGCGTGAAGGCTTGCTAACTGTCGGGCGCTGGTTTCCTTGGCAATGGACACGTAACGGCGAAGCAATAGCCAGTATCAATGTCACTGTGGAAGCCGGACGGGTTTTGTTGCGGTATCGTTATCGGCAAAATGGCGGTGATTGGAAAAGTCTGGATTATCCCGTTTATCTAACCACCACGCCTTGCACCTATGGCGGTGAACGCACTTGGTTTATTTGTCCGGCGCGGCGCTGTGGGCGGCGTGTGGCGATCCTGTATGTTTACGATTCAATTTTTGCTTGTCGGCATTGTTATCGGCTGGCGTACCGATGCCAACGGGAAACCGCCAGTGATAAAGCAGCACGGCGGGCGGACACCATCCGGCGGCGCTTAGGCTGGGATGTTGGCATACTCAACCCGGAAGGCGACAAACCGAAGGGGATGCACTGGCGTACTTTTGAACGATTAAAAGTCGAACATGACGAACTTGCTGGGCAGTCTTTGGCCGGGATAATGGCAAGATTTGGGATTAGGGTTTGATCGTTCTGAATCGGGTAAAACCGAAAAATGGAGTACTGAGAGGAGTACTAGCTAAGTCGTTTGTTTATTATTCCAATCAATACAATGTATTACCGATGTTTTCAAATCCTGCCGTCGTACCAAATAGGCATCCAGAGCGATGCAAAGCAGTCCATAAACCCGCAAGTCATAAGGCTTCGCGGGTTTTTTATTGTCCAGCGTAGTCCAGAGAAAAGCAGGGTAATACACCCAAAAGTGTTACCTTTTTTGTTACCTTCCCTATAATGCCTCGAAAAAAGGTAACAATCGAGGTAACAAAATGGCCGTCAATCTCAATAAAGACGCGGTTTACAGAACCGCCAAACCCAAAGAATTGGACTACAGCATCAATGACGGTGGTGGTTTGTTTTTGTTTGTAAGTGCCAAGGGTTCAAAGCTGTGGCGGTTCGTGTATCAGTTTGATGGAAAACGCAAAAAGATTGCGTTTGGCGCATACCCTGACACCACGCTAGAAAATGCCAGAAGGCAAGCAGAAGAGGCACGGCAGCAAATCGCCGAAGGCATCGATCCAGGTGCATTACGTAAACAAGCCAAAGCCACGCAACAGATAGAAAAACAGAATGAGGACCGGCAAAAGGAAGGCTTGCCCATCATCAACAGTTTTGCCGATGTCACGCGTCAATGGCTGGCATCCATAGAACACATTACCAGTGCCCATTACCCATACTAAGAAAACCAGTCGTATCGAACGCCTAGCCTTTCCATTGCTAGGGGATCAGCCCATCAACGGCATCAAATCACCGGATGTTCTGGCGGTATTGAAGCCTTTGATCGACAAACAGCAACTCGAAACGGCTCACCGGCTCCACGCGGAAATCAGCTCGATTTTGCCTATGCCATCGTTCACAATCTGACCGACTACGATCCAGCGCAACCCGTCGCCAAACAGATACCGGCGCAAAAAATCAAACACCGGGCCGCGATCATCGACCCTAAGCTGGTGGCGCAGTTACTCAGAGACATCAGCAATTATCGAGGAACATTTGTTGTGCAATCGGCGTTCAGGTTATCGCCGTTACTGTTTCACCGCCCTGGCGAGATCAGGCAAATGCTTTGGAGTGATGTTGATTTGGTGGCGAAGTTCTACTCATTGATGATGTCTTGGCCACTGGTGGAACTCTCGATGCAG
>CAIOHN010000233.1 GCA_903858105.1 uncultured Pseudomonadota bacterium
GCAGATCCCGGAGGAGTTCAAGGATGCCGCAGCCGTGGCCGAAGAGGACGGCACTGTCGAATCTGTGGCTGAAGCACCCCAAGGCGGCTCCTACGTCACCATCAACGGCCCGGCTGCGGGTCTGATCGTCGTGATCGTCGATGCCGTGCAAGCACTGGGGCAAGGCGATGCCATGGCCGGTTATCGCTACACGCTGGCAGCGATTGTGATCGCTAGCCTTTTGCAAGTTCTGCTGGGTATTTTTAAAGCTGGCAAACTCAGCGCGTTTTTTCCGTCATCTGTGGTACACGGCATGCTGGCGGCGATTGGCATCATCATTATGGCTAAGCAGATTCATACCTTGCTGGGCGTAAAACCTGCGGCAAAATCATTGCTGGGCACTATCGCCGAGATTCCCCATTCGATTATGGAGATGAATCCAGAAGTATCATTGATCGGAATTTTAGGCTTGCTGTTGTTGGTTGTCTGGGCGCTCATCAAAAACCCGACCTTGAAAATGATACCTGCCCCGTTGCTGGTGGTTTTGCTGGGCCTGGGCTTGGGTCAATATTTTGATTTGGATCATATTCACCAATACCTGTTCTTATCGGACGCTGAAATTTTGCCGCATCACCAGTTCACGATTGGCCCGGCCTTTTTGGTGGCGGTTCCGGAAAACTTCCTCTCCGGCTTTTATTTTCCGGATTTTTCCAAAATTGGCACCCTCGAGTTCTGGGAATCGGTAATCACCATCTGGCTGGTGGGCAGTCTGGAAAGTTTATTGAGCGCGTCGGCTGTCGATAAGCTGGATCACTACAAACGCAGCTCCAATCTCAATCGCGACTTGACCGCCGTCGGCATAGGCAACCTGATTTCCGGCATGATCGGCGGTTTGCCGATGATTGCTGAAATTGTGCGTAGCTCCGCTAACGTCAACAACGGAGCCAAAACCGGTTGGTCAAACTTCTTTCACGGCCTGTTTTTACTGATCTTTGTGGCGCTGTTTCCCAAGCTGATTCACGAAATTCCGCTGTCGGCTTTGGCGGCTTTATTAGTGTTTACCGGCTTTCGTCTGGCCTCGCCCAAAGAGTTTGCCAAAACCCTGGCTGTCGGCGTGGATAATTTTGCGGTATTTGTCATTACCATCGTTGGCGTATTGGCGACTGATCTGCTGGTTGGCGTGGCTATAGGCATTGTGGTGGAACTGGGGATACATGCCAGCCGCGGCCTGAAACTGCGCAATGCTTTTTCAATGGCTTTTCATGTATTGCAAACCGATGCAAACACTTACCACATTGAAGTATCTGGCGCGGCGGTGTTCTCTAACTTTATTACCTTAAAAAGCTTATTGGCCGATTTTCCTGAACATAAAACCGTATATTTCGATTTGACTGCAGCCGAATTAATCGACCATACCGTAATGGAGTTTATCCATCACTTTACCGACGACTATAACCAAGCCGGCGGTCGCTGCGAAATTGTCGGCTTGGACGAGCACGAAAGTTATTCGGATCACCACCTGGCAGCCAGACGCAAAATCGTGCTTTGATCTAAACTATAACCGCTCCGCACTAAACTGACTGCGGAGCGATTGCCTGCTTATGTTAATTTGCTGCGCTTACAATCCCCCCAGGACACACGTCATCGCGCCACAATACTTGTCTCTAAAACTATAACGGCGCAAATTCGATTTGGAGAATTTTATGTTTAAGCTAACTTGGAAACAGTCTTTTCTGCAATTTTTGCGCGCCCTATCGCTGGCAGCTGTTTCAATAGGCGCATCAGCCGACGATCTGACCGAAGATTCCGGGGCCTGGCTGCAAGCCATCGGCGAAAGTAGTATGGAATTTATTGATCCAAGCTTAAAAAAAGGCCGGATTTGGGTGGAAGGCCAGTCGCGCTTTGACAGTGACTGGAGCCACTGGTACCAGGGGATGGTCAGGACTGCCATTGGTTATTCCATAAGCGACCGCGCCACGATTTGGGCGGGCTACACCTGGCTGCCCACCCAAAATGTCGGCAAATCTTATGTGTCTCAGCAAGATGTCTGGCCGGCATTTCGCTACGTATTGCCAACTGAACTAGGCACGCTGACCTTGCGAACCATGTGGGAAACCAACTTTCTAAACGGCGACCAAGTACGCGAGCGACCACGGCAAATGATCAGATTTCTGCACCCGTTTGAATTTGAACCGCGTTTGAGCCTGATCGTCTGGGATGAAGCATTTTATCGGATCAATTCCACCACCTTCGGCGGCAAATCAGGCTTTGATCAAAATCGTGGCTTTGCCGGTTTTGGCTGGAGCTTTAACAAAAACATTAGAACCGAATTGGGTTACATGAACCACTACTTCGAGAATGCCAATCACAGCACGGCAACGATGCGGCATTTAGGTATGGCATCCGTGTTTGTCAATTTTTGATGCTTACACCTCTTCGTATATCCAACGGATCATTGGCGGGCTTCAGGCAAGGGATTTGCTAACCATTGCCTAAGCTGCCGCCAAAGCTGACAGCCTGACCTATGCTCTGCGGCGTACAGCAAAGTGTTATGCTTTGCTAAGGCCTATACCCGCCACTGCCCGCCCCCAAAACCAAGAGATATAAAGAATGCGCAAACTGCTGCTGCGTCCGGTCATTTTTGTCACCATTATCATGAGCATTTTGGTACTGGGCGAACTCATGGCCATAGGCCGTTTGACCTGGCGAAACCATCAACGCATCCAAACCATAGAAACCGACATTGGCAAGGGGCATCACCTTGAAGAAACCATTTTTGAACTGCTGGAGTTGCAGTCGCAACTGGCTTTGCATCAGAGCAATCCCAGCCTGGCAGCGGAGCACATCAACGACATAGAACAACGGTTAATCGGTTTACTGCAGACTCACAATAATAGCGCCCAGTTTGGCGTGACAGTGGATCTGAATACCTTGCAAAGTAAATTCGCGGCGGCCAGTAACGGCGACCGGCAAGCCTTGATCGACTCGGTGAATATGATCAGACAAGTGCTGGATCGCCAGACGAACGAGGAAGAAAAACTGTTAATCAGCGTCGAAGATGACAGTCGACTGGAATTGCAGTTGGCGATCATCCTGCCCTTGCTGTTGTTCTGGGTCGGTCATTACTTTTTTCGGAATAATGTCCTGGAACCGCTGGATGCTTTGCGCGATTTGCTTTCCGGGCTGGCGGAAGGCGTTAAACAACCGATCAAGCGCGATACCGCCGATCCAGTGTTGCGCGATTTATTCGACCGCTACAATAATCTGGTCGCGCATTTGATAGAGTTGGAACAGGAACATCTCGACAACACCCAATACCTGGAACAGCAGATACGACAAACCAGCCACGCCTTGCTGGAGCAAAGCCAGCGACTGGCAAAAGCCGAACGCTTGGCGGCGTTAACCGAAATGGCCGCCAGTACTGCACACGAATTGCGTAATCCACTTGCCATCATTCAGGTGGCTTTGGAGAATATGTTATCCGAATCAAACGACCCGGAACTGCGCGAACGTATCGGTTTGTTGCATAGCGAAGTCCAGCGTTTGACCCGGCATCTCAACGATTTGCTTAGCTCCGCCCGCCACAGTAGCAAAATTGCCCAACCAACGGATATTAACGCCGTTGTCAGTGATTTGATCACCCTGTTCAAATATCAGGCGACTGACAACATTCGTTTTGAAGTAAGTGGCAGAGCGGATTCACCGGTAATGTTGCCGGAAATTGAATTTCGTCAGGCATTATTAAATCTGCTACAAAATGCGGTACAGGCTATTGGCGCAAGCAAGGGCAAGGTGGCTGTGTGTATCGAGCAACAACCACTACTGTTAATGATCTGCGTGGTTGATAGCGGAGAAGGCTTTAGCGAGGAGTTCTTGCGGCAAGGCATCCGGCCCTTTGTCAGCCTCAAGGAAAAAGGCAGCGGCCTGGGCCTGGTGATGGTGCAACGCTTTGCCAAAGATCTTGGCGGGCAGCTCAAGCTGGATAACGATGCCGATGGCCACGGTCGAGTGACATTGACGGTGCCGCTGACTTAACAACCAAAACTGAACCGCCGAAAAATCAACGGCATCCGCAACTTGAGCCAAGCTATCGACGGCTAAAGGCGCCCTAACCCACAGCCCAGATCTGCCCCATGATGACCAACAGTTTATTAATTATCGAAGACGAAGCCCTGCTCGGTAGCGAATTGGCGCGCTATTTCGGCAAACATGGCTGGGAAGTCAGCATCGCGCACAGCTTAAAGGAAGCCGAGCATTATTTGTGCGGACAAAGCCTGGATCCGCTGGTGGTGTTATCCGATATGAATTTGCCGGATGGCAACGCCCTGGATTTGCTGGAGAAGTTAAAGCCAGAATTAGGTAGCAGCGAATGGGTATTTCTGACCGGCTATGGCAGCGTGGCCGATTCGGTGCGAGCCGTGAGGTTGGGCGCTTATGATTTTATCGAGAAACCCTGCTCGCTGGATCGCTTAAATCTGCTGGTAGAAGGCGCGGCCCGCAGCGCCCGTGCCCAACGCCGGGTGCAACAGCAAACTGCCTCGCAAAACACCCAGTATAGTATCGATAGTTTAATCGGCGATAGTCCGGCGATGTCTTCGTTACGCGCCATGCTCAAACAAATCGCCAATGTACCGTTTTCCAGCTTGATCGTCAGCGGCGAAACCGGCACCGGTAAAGGCATGATCGCCCGTATTCTGCATTATTCCGGTAGCCGCGCAGCTGCACCGTTGGTGGAAATCAATTGCGCTGCGCTACCGCGTGAACTCCTCGAAGCCGAGTTGTTCGGTTACGAGGCCGGCGCTTTTACTGGCGCCAAAAAACGTCATCGCGGGTTATTTGAGCAAGCTCATACCGGCACCTTGTTTCTGGATGAGATTGGGGAAATGGATCTTGATCTACAAAGCAAGTTACTTAAAGCCGTGGAGGATTTGCGGATTCGTCGGGTCGGCAGTGAAGCTGAAATTAGTGTCGATGTACAAATCATCGCCGCCACCAATCTCGATCTGGTAGAAAAAGTCGCCGAAGGCGCGTTTCGTCGTGATTTATATCATCGCTTAAATGTCATCAATATCCGCATGCCGGCCTTGCGCGAGCATAAGCAAGACCTTGAGCAACTGGTGCCGCAGTTTATTGCCCAATGCAATCGCAAATCCGCCAAGGCGGTCAGCCATGTTTCCGAGCAAGCTTGGCAAACCCTGAAACAATATGACTGGCCGGGCAATATTCGTGAGTTGCACAATGTTTTGGAACGCTGCGTGTTGCTTTCCAACGATCACAACTTGCCTGCCGAATGGTTGCAATTACAAGCGCCGCAAGCGGCAAGAAGCAGCACGGCAAAAGTGGATCAGGAGGGCGTATTCATACCGCTGGATGGCAGTATCAGCTTGCATGAAATGGAAAAATTTATTATCCAGGAAGCATTAAACCGCACCGATGCCAATGTCACCGCCGCCGCCCGAATGCTGGGCACCACGCGCGAAACCTTGCGTTACCGAGTGCAAAAGTATCATTTGAAATGTAAATTTTAAACATATGATTACGGCTTAGTCGTTGGCAGCGCTGCAATTCCTGCAGAACGCTAACGCTCTGTCTAACTTCAGGCTCCAGTCTGGCCCAAACCGTTTCGCAGCCACCAAGGGGCTTGCTTAGCAAGCTGTTCGAACAAAATAAAATCACATAGGTATTTTTGTTTTCATATTTCAAGCATTGTTGTATAGTTGATCTATGGATAAACAACTTGCAACGACTCTTTTTGAATCACTGGCCTCTGGCATTAGGTTGGATATTTATCGCCTGCTGGTTAAACATGCGCCCACTGGGCTGGTGGCAGGTGAAATTTCCAACAGTTTGCTGCTGCCGGCCACCAACGTGTCTTTTCATCTTAAAGCCATGACCCATGCTAGCCTGATTCATGTGACGCAAGAAGGCCGCTATCTGCGCTATCGCGCAAATCTCACGGTGATGCAGTCATTAATTGATTATTTGACCGCCGAATGTTGCACCGGTAACCCAGAGCACTGTTTTGACACCGATACCCCAGCATCCTGCTGTGATAATGACTAATTTCTTTCAGTAACTTTTAGGCATAGATTATGAACATCTTATTTCTCTGCACCGGCAACTCTTGTCGCTCATTAATGGGCGAAGCAACTTTCAATCATTTGGCGCCTGAGGGCTGGCATGCACTGAGTGCCGGCAGCAAGCCTTTGGGTCGATTAAACAGCGGTGCAGTGGCTTTGCTGACAGAAAAAGGCATTTCTACCGCAGGCTATTACAGCAAATCCTGGAACGATCTGCCGCTGACGCCGGATATTGTGATCAGTGTCTGCGGCAACGCGGCCAACGAAATCTGTCCTGCCTATTTGGGGCCGGTTTTGCGTAGCCACTGGGGCGTGGAAGACCCGGCTCATTTTGAAGGTACCGAAGCGGAAGTCAAAGCGGCTTTTGAGACGGCTTACGGCATTTTGCGTCACCGCATTGAACAGTTTTTGGCTTTACCGCTGGACGAATTGAAGAATGATCGTGATCGTTTCAAAGTTGAGCTGGATCGTATCGGCACATTGTTACCCTAATTGTTAAGGAGTTTAGTCATGGCAACGATTCAAGTTTTTGACCCTGCATTATGTTGCAGTACCGGTGTTTGTGGCGTGGAAGTCGATCAACAGTTGCTTGGGTTTTCCGCCGATGTGGATTGGGCCAAGCAAAATGGCGCCACTATAGAACGCTTCAATTTAGCTCAACAACCGCTGGCGTTTGCCGAGAACAGCGTGGTTAAGGCGTTTCTGGAGCGCTCCGGTGCCGACGCGTTACCCCTGATTTTGCTGGATGGTGAAGTGGCTTTAGCGGGTCGTTATCCCAATCGCACCGAATTGGCACGTTGGACGGGTATTGCTGACTCAGCGGAAAAACCGGCATCCGCTTGCTGTAGCGGTAGCAGTTGTTGCTGATTGATATGGCCTTACAGCGTGTATGTGCTGTGACACCGATTAAATCCGCGTGAGCCCCGGCAAAGCCCGCCATAACCAGAAGCTTCGTCCATGACCAGCCTAAAATTTCTCGACCGACCGCCGCGCTTTTTATTTTTTACCGGCAAAGGCGGTGTTGGCAAAACCTCGGTGGCCTGTGCGACAGCCCTGCATTTAGCCGCAACCGGGCGACAAGTTTTACTGGTCAGTACTGATCCTGCTTCTAATGTTGGACAGGTATTTGGTATTTCCATTGGCAATCAAATCACCGCCATACCCGCCGCGTCAGGTTTGGCAGCGTTGGAAATCGACCCGCAAGCCGCTGCTCAAGTCTACCGTGATCGTATTGTGGGGCCGGTGCGCGGCCTATTGCCAGAAGCCGTCGTCAACGGCATAGAAGAGCAACTGTCCGGTGCCTGTACGACCGAGATCGCAGCCTTTGACGAATTCACAGCCCTGTTAACCGACTCTGCACTAACCGCTCATTACGACCATATCGTTTTTGATACGGCGCCAACCGGTCACACCATCCGCCTGTTGCAATTACCCGGCGCTTGGACTGGCTTTCTTGAAGCAGGTAAAGGCGATGCGTCCTGTCTAGGCCCGTTGGCCGGTTTGGAAAAACAAGGCGCACAATACAAAGCAGCTCTGGCCGCCCTGGCGGATGGTAATCGCACTCGACTCGTGCTAGTAACCCGCGCACAGCAAACCACCTTACGCGAAGTGGCTCGAACCCATGCAGAACTAAAAGCCATCGGCCTGCAAAATCAATATTTGTTAATCAATGCCATTCTGCCGCCCGCTGAAGCCGCCAATGATCGCCTGGCAATGGCGATTCATCAGCGTGAACTAGCGGCGCTAGCGACCATCCCTGCAGTAATAAGCAGTTTACCGCGTGACGGTTTACTGCTTAAGCCGTTTAACTTGGTGGGACTCGACGCTTTGCGAGAATTGCTGCTTGATGGCCCAATAAAGACTCAAGTGCCG
The DNA here is from genome assembly GCA_903858105.1 of uncultured Pseudomonadota bacterium. GTDB lineage: Bacteria > Pseudomonadota > Gammaproteobacteria > Methylococcales > Methylomonadaceae > Methylomonas. The sequence continues at coordinate 7,932 of CAIOHN010000233.1, forward strand.
ATTGATTCTGCCATCGCCTTTGATAAACCCACCCTAAGCGCGCTAGTCGATGAGATTGCCAAAGACGGTCATGGTCTGGTGATGCTGATGGGCAAAGGCGGCGTAGGTAAGACTACATTGGCTGCCGCAGTGGCGGTTAATTTAGCCCAACGCGGATTGCCAGTCCATTTAACCACCTCTGACCCGGCCGCACATTTAAGCGAAACGCTTAACGGCTCATTAGCCAATTTAACCGTCAGTCGCATCGATCCTCATCTCGAAACCGAACGCTATCGCCAACACGTACTGGAAACCAAAGGCGCTCAACTCGACGCCCAAGGCCGGGCCTTGCTGGAAGAGGACTTGCGCTCTCCCTGCACCGAAGAAATCGCCGTGTTCCAGGCGTTTTCGCGGATTATCCGCGAGGCCGGTGAGCAGTTTGTGGTGATGGATACCGCCCCCACCGGACATACCTTGTTACTGCTTGATGCCACAGGCGCGTATCACCGCGAAGTCGCTCGGCAAATGCACGGTGATAGCCATTACCTGACGCCCATGATGCAGTTACAAGACAGCAAACAAACCAAGGTGCTGATTGCCACCCTGGCAGAAACCACACCCGTATTGGAAGCGGCGAATCTGCAAGAGGACCTGCGCCGCGCCGGTATTGAGCCGTGGGCCTGGGTAATCAATAGCAGTATTACCGCCACGCACACGACTTCGCCCTTGCTGCGGCAACGCGCGCACAACGAATTGCGGGAAATCGACGCGGTAGCGCATCATCATGCACAACGGTATGCCGTGGTGCCCTGGTCGTTGGCAGAACCCGTTGGGGTTAACTCCTTACTGGCCTTGACTGGGCCGGGCATGAGCGGCCCTTCTCAATCATGATCACATTATTGGGCTGAACAACATGAAACGTATGCACCTGCACATTGCCGTAGACGATCTAGAGCAAAACGTGCGTTTTTACAGCGCACTATTTCAAGCTGAACCAAGTGTGCTTGAAGCGGATTATGCTAAGTGGATGCTCGATGATCCACGCATTAACTTTGCTATTTCGAATCGCGGACGAAAACCGGGGCTGGATCATTTGGGTATTCAAGTGGATACCGAGCAAGCTTTGGAAAGTGTGCAACAAGGCCTGGCTGCCGCGAACTTGCCGATTGCCGCGCAAAAGCAGGCCGCCTGCTGCTATAGCCAATCCGATAAATACTGGACAGTCGATCCGCAAGGCATAGCCTGGGAGGCCTTTCATTCCTTAAAGGCTATTCCTATGTTTGGTGCAGATGACGTCATACAACTGCAAGCAGCTCCAAGCTGCTGCAAACCCTCATAACCGTATTTGATTTTTAAACCTGAAAATCCTCCTGTATGCCTTGTGAATACTTAGGATTCGGGTGACACGTATCAGGAATTGATTTTAATCCCCTCACCCCAACCCGCTCCCGCGAGGAGAGGGGGCTTTTACGACAGCCTCCTGAGTGAGCCAGGCGTTTTTTAATTTTTCGAGGTTCCCAAACCATGAACACCCCAGTTTGCCCTAACCCGCGTTTGTCTTTTCTCGATCGCTTCCTGACGCTCTGGATATTTATAGCCATGGCC
>CAIOHN010000234.1 GCA_903858105.1 uncultured Pseudomonadota bacterium
CGGGGCAAAGGACTTTTCCGCATGCTGGTCAAAAACGCTGCAGTGCAGTGTGCCTGGATAAAACGCTAACGGGTATCACCGTTATTTAGGCAGCGAAAAAATCGACAAAAGCCATATTTAATGGCCGATGAAGACGTGTTTGAAAAATATACTAAACTCTGTCTGGTCGTTAAGCTGATCAGTCATTCGGCGTTAGGCGTTTTCTCACAAGTAGCAGTCACGCATAGCAATCGCAAACGTGTTTTTGATCAGATTTACGTTAGATAACTTTCTCGGTGTCCCGCTAGCGTTGGCTGTCGGTGGTTCTCCTGAAAGCCACTTTAATTTTGTAAATCGGGTGCAACCGGTATGACTAATCTTAGAAAAACGCCTCTACTGGGTGGCGCTACTATCGCGCTGACGGCGCTATCTGCAAGTGTAATGGCTACCAATGGCTATTTCGCCTCCGGTTATGGCGCGCGCAGTAAATCAATGGCGGGCGCCAGTACTGCCTTGGCGCTGGACTCTATCGTTGCTGCGGTTAATCCGGCAGGCTTGACTTATGTCGACGATCGAATGGATGTGGAAGGCGAGCTGTTTGGTGCCTTTCGCGAGTATCGGGTTAACGGCAGCGGCATGCTGAATACCGGCACAGTAGAAAGCGATACCAACTATTTTCCAGTGGCAACGCTGGGTTTGAGTTATAAACTGGACGATAAACAGACGCTGGGCCTGGCGCTTTACGGCAATGGCGGCAACACGGACTACAAGCCCTTGCCTAACGCCTCCGGCGCATTTACAGGTGCAAACGGAACCTTTGGTTCAGGGCGCACCGGTCTGGACATGGCCCAGGTTTTTGTCGCTGGCAGTTATGCGCATTCGTTCGATAATGGTCGCTATTCACTGGGAATTGCCCCCATTTTTGTGGCGCAAACCATTAAATTTCGGGGTCTGGCGACCCTCGCTGGATTTTCCAGTGATCCCGATCATTTATCCGATAACGGCCGCGACTACGCCTTCGGTGCCGGGTTTAGAGTCGGCGGATTGGCAGAGCTAGCACCTGGACTGCGGCTGGGGGCGTCTTACAAAAGTCGGATTTATATGTCAAAGTTCGAGCGTTATAGCGGCGTGTTAGCCCAAGGCGGTGGATTCGATATTCCAGATAGTTTTAATGTGGGCTTGTCCTGGGATGTCAACGCCGCGCTGACTACCAATTTTGATGTTGAGCATATCCGCTATAGCGAAATAAAATCGGTGGGCAATACCTTTGGAGGCGGTATGCTGGGGCATGCCGATGGTAAAGGCTTTGGTTGGAACGATATGACTATTTTTAAGTTGGGTGCGCAATGGCAACAAAACGAGCATTGGGTTTGGCGCGGCGGTGTCAGTTATGGCCAGCAACCGATCGAGGGTTCAGAAGTTCTCTTCAACATCCTGGCCCCCGGTGTGCAGGAATGGCATGTGACGGCTGGTTTTACGCACGCCTTAAGCAAACAGGACGAATTGAGCTTTGCAGTGATGTATTCACCGCAAAAGACCATTACCGGCCCCAATCCTTTATCGCCGGGGCAATCGATAGATTTGATGATGACGCAATTTTTGTTGCAGTTCGGGTGGTCGTGGCGCTTTTAATTCATTGGCTAAACATTGCCGGGTGGCTTGGTAGATGTCGGCCGATTTAGCCGCTGTCAGCCAACAGCTAGGGATTACCGATGCCATGCTGGCGGGGCGCGACTTGCAAGTCTATCCGCAAGCCACCCAGCAACTGGTGCTTGCCGATACCCAGGTAAACGGCAGCGCATTTTTGCTGATCCCTGCTGCGGCTGTGGCTTGGCAAGCTATGAAAGCTGCGGCCGCAGATGACGCTGTGGCGATTTTTTTGATTTCCGCGTTTCGCAGTATCGAGCGCCAAGCCGAGATTATCCAAGGCAAGCTCAAAGCCGGGATGCGTATTCAAGACGTTCTCAGCGTGCTGGCGCCGCCAGGATTCAGTGAACATCATACCGGGCGGGCTGTCGATATTTCCACGCCAGGCGTTCGCCTATTGCAAGCCGATTTTGAACACACCAACGCGTTCGCCTGGTTACAGAGTCACGCCAAGCAGTTTGGCTTTTACCTGTCCTATCCCAAAGGCAATAGCCAGGGTTATCAATACGAGCCCTGGCATTGGTGCTTTCAGCGGTTCTGAAAATTAAAAAACGCCTGGATCAGAGGATTAAAATCCGCGTTTTACACACCTCGCCCTGGCGAATATGGCCTGTAGGTGCGAATTTATTCGCACGGGCGTGTAAGGGTCGAATAAATTCGACCCTACCGTAACAAACTGCTTAATTTAACGGCATTAACCCTGGTATTCGCCCTGAGATAAAACGGGTTAAATAAGCGCTAACACCAAAACATGACAGCTAGAGTAGTTATCCACTAATAAAATAGACTACTATATACGCGCGAAGATAGCCTTGGCTGTTGAATTAATGATCGCCCAGATCAACTTTACCTACCTCGATTCCTCTCCCAAATCTGCCTTTTCTTACCGATGATCAGGCTCCTTAGTTAAAAGCAAACTTCCAGTTTGCCTGTATCGGCAACCCTTAAAGCTTTGCAGCGTTCGGCAAATCAGCCGAATGCCAATACATCCTTAACTCCGTGCGGGATCTAAAAGTTTGACGGATCATTAAAGCTTGAATCCCAGGAGGGGTTATGTGTTGGAGTGGGGAAGCCTCGGCCGTGCTGGCTGTGACAGGTTTTGCGAGTACGGCTGTGTTTTATCGTCGCGGCGAATCGGCTGTTTTATGTGTAGCGCTGGCTTATTTTTCTTTGATGGAGTTATTGCAGGCGTACACCTACACGGTGATCGATCAGTGCTTTAAACCCCAACAACCAGATTGCGACGTTTCTGGGCTATATGCACATCGCTTTCCAGCCGTTTTTTGTAAATGCCGTGACCATGCATTTTATCCCCGCGCCGCTACGCAAACGCATTGCGCCGTATGTCTATGGCTTGTGTTTTGCGGCGGCGACTATTTTTATGATGCGGATTTATCCGTTTCATTGGGCCAGTTTGTGTTTTGAGCGCAACTTCCAGTTTTTACCGGGCAGCAATATCAAGTTCAGCATGCCGTTCTGCGGCCCTGAGATTTGCTCCACATCCGGCCAATGGCATATTGCCTGGTCTATTCCGGCCAGCGGCAATATAGAAATGGCCAATAGCTATGTGTATGCTGCCTTTTTGTTGCCTTTAATTTACGGCTCCTGGAAATTGGTGCTTTACCATTTAAACACCGGGCCTTTGCTGGCGTATTTGACCACCAATAATATGAACGAATGGGCAGCGGTGTGGTGTTTGTATTCGATTGGTTTGCTGCTATTGCTGATCAAAACCCCGGTTCGGCAGTATCTGCACGTGCAAAGTTGGTATGGTTGTCGTTATCCTGGATTTCTAACCCGTTCTGTGAACCGTCAGGAACGGTAAATGGGTATGCAATCTGGTTACGGCGTGATGGTCGCGTATGGCATTTTTAGTTGAGCCAAGCTTGGACGAAAAGCCATAGCCATCCGCTTACTGCGGCGGCGGCAATGACCGGAATCACCCCAATCTTGAATCTGAATAGCGCCAGCAATGCCGCCAGACTCAAGACTGCGGAAAAAATGTCAAACCTGCCGCTCAAGCCATTCGGCCAAAAGACGTGATAGGCAAAAAACACCGCCAGATTGACGATGACACCCACAATGGCAGCGGTGACGCCGGTTAACGGTGCGGTAAATTTAAGATTGCCATGCGTGGTTTCCACCAGCGGACCACCCAGTAGAATGAATAAAAAGCTGGGCAGAAAGGTAAAGTAGGTCACCACGCTTGCCGCCAGCGCACCGGCCAGAAATAGATTGTCCGGGCCGAACATAGCCTGGCCCCAGCCCGCCACGAAACCTACGAAAGTAACGATCATGATTAATGGCCCCGGCGTGGTTTCCCCTAGCGCCAGACCATCCATCATCTGTTGTGGGGTCAACCAATGATAATGCTCGACCGCACCTTGAAAAACATAAGGCAACACCGCGTAAGCTCCGCCGATAGTCAACAGTGCGGCTTTACTGAAAAACCAGCCCATTTGTGTCAAAGCGCCGTGCCAGCCAAATTGAGCGCACAGAATTCCCATCGCGCCGCCCCACAGCAGCAAGCCGATTGCCAGCAGTTGATAAAACCGCGGCCAACTAAACAGCGCATGCGGCGGAATAGGGCTGTGGTCGTCGATTACCGCCGGGCCGTAATGGGCTTTGCCGGCACCGTGACCACCGCCCAGCGCAAAATATTTGGGTGCTAGCTTGCCGCCAATCGCGCCAATCAATGCCGCAGCGATGACGATCAACGGAAACGGCAGTTTAAACGCAAAAATTGCTATGAATGCAGCCGTGGCCAGCAACCACAGCCAGCGATTTTTTAAGGCTCTGGAGCCGATGCGATAAGCGGCGAATAACACGATAGCCGTCACCGCCGGCTTGATGCCGTAAAGCAGCCCGACCGCCAATGGCACGTCGCCAAAGCTGAGATAAATCCAGCCCAGGCCGATCAGGATAAACATAGACGGCAGGAAAAACAGTCCGCCAGCCACCAGAGCACCGCCGGTTTTATGCAGCAGCCAGCCGATGTAAGTCGCTAGTTGCTGGGCTTCCGGCCCTGGTAGCAGCATGCAATAGTTCAAGGCATGTAAAAAACGCTGCTCACTAATCCAGCGCCGCCGCTCCACCAGTTCCTGATGCATGATGGCAATCTGCCCCGCCGGGCCGCCGAAACTGACAAAACCCAGCTTTAGCCAGAAAGCCGCCGCTTGGCGGAAACTGGGTGCTGGCGGCGCTTTGTCTTGATCGGTTGAGTTCATAATGGCTTAGCTCCACGGGTTTTCGGCTTAAACGCAGTATACAAGGCGTTGGCAGTGCCCGTCACACCCTGGGATAGGTTTTGCTGCGTGATGTTGTGAACACCAAACACTATCTTATTTAGGTGCGGCTAATCTGTTACCATTCGGACAGGTTAGGCCGCTTCCGGCTGTCTGAGCCTAAAAAGGACTTTGGGTTTGCAGCTTCGCCTCAATGCAAATTCCAGCAGGTCATATCAATGAGGCGATATAACAGAGGGATAACCATGGACAAACTTACAGCACTTTCATTAAGCATTGGCGCTTTGGCAGGCGTTGCGACGTTTCTGGCGGTAGGACCTGCCAGCGGCGTATTTTTTATCTGGGCGGCAACCATTGCCTGGGCAGCTTACTTTTTTCTGGGCGCAAGCAAGGAAGCTTTGGTAAACACGATTGTTTGCGGTATTTTTGGGGTATTTATGGCCTGGATAACCGCTATTTTGTTGACTGAAGTATCACCGACCGTAGCCATCGGTTTTCCCGCAATGGCAGCGATTATCGTAGCGGTTGCCGTGGTAGTGATGTGTTTGGCAGCCAATATTCCACAATTGGCGACCATTCCTGCCAGTGTCTTGGGTTACTCGTCAACTTTTGCCTATTTATTGCAAACGCCAGACAAATTGACTCAAGACGTGCTGCTGGGCGTATCCTTGAGCAATCCCTTGGTCGTCATCTCTATATCGATTGTTGTCGGCACTTATTTTGGTCAGCTGTCTGGTCAATTAGCCGCTAAATGGACTAAAGAATAAGCAAGTCAGATTAACGGGTGGATGCGTCGTCTGAGCATCCACCCAGTCTTATCAAGCGTGGCGCTGTTTGCGAAGCAAGCTTGCCGCCAAGCCGGTTAAGCCGCTGATAAACATCCAGGCGGTGGCAGGTAATGGCACTGCAGAAAACTCCTGAAAATCCCGAGACTTGGGGTTGTCTTCGATTTTGACACTGCCGATACTAAAGTCATATCCCGGAGCGTTGAAAAAGCTCAGCCCTGATAAAAACACCGCGCTGTCGTAAATGCCGTCGCCGGTGTCGGCCACCACTATAGTAAAGTCTTCTTTTGCCCCTGCGGTGACGGGCGCTCTCAGCTCCAGAATGCGGGTGAAGCCGTCAAATTCCAAATCTGCCACGCTGGGTACGCTGGGGTCTGAGGACTCGCCGTTAGCCATAAAATGGATGTTGGTGCTTTGATCAAGCAAGGATATCGGCTGGCCATTGGGTAAGATGGCATAATTCACATCGCGACCTGACTCGCTGCGCGCAAAGGCAAAGCCATCGGCAAACTGGGTGCCGGAAAATTCTGGAAACTCATCGGAGGCATAGACAAAACGCGCGACTATGCCATTGACGTTGGCGGGAGCGTCGAATCGAAACCTGATCACAGCCGCGTCGTGAGACAAACTGCCACCACGATTAAATTTTTCAATCGGAAATGCATTGATCAAACCGTCGCCGCTACCGCCGGTATCGGTGCCGAACGAGGTAGATGTGTTGCTGGTGGGCAGTCCATTCAGATAACCGGAACTTAACACAAGCCCGCGTTCCAGCAGCAGTTGCGTGTTGTTGGCACCACGCAGCAGCAAATTGCTAAAAGTGCCGATCTGGCCTTCGCCGTCCAGATTTTTGATCTCCGCCCCGGCAAGTAATTCACCGGCCAATAGTTGTGTGTCGATGGTTGGTGTGATGCTTACCGCGAACGCCGGTGAGGCGGAAATGGCTAAGCAGAGTATCAGGCTGGTTTTGTACATATTTAATTCTCTAAAGGAACCTCTGATTAATCCCCCGATAACGGTATAATTCATCAATAGCCCCGATTTCGAGATTACGCGCATGGAACAGTATCAACAACTCAGTTTTGCCGATGCCGAATA
>CAIOHN010000235.1 GCA_903858105.1 uncultured Pseudomonadota bacterium
AAAGACACCCAACATACCGCTGTAATCCTGCGCTTTACGAAAACCATCCCTGGTTTTGCCCTGCGGGCCAGCCTATCGGCTGTTCAAATTTGCTCCAGGCAAATTTGTCGCTTTTGCCGAGGGTTTTCGTAAGATCCATCCCTGGCCCTCCGAAAACGAGCGGCATCCTTGCCGCTCCCCTAGCGGGCAGTTCTCGACAAAAGCTGCGATGCTCAGGCGGTATGCAAGGGATATAAATCCATGCCTTCGGCATTATTCCGCTTCGCGGTTATGTTGGACTACGTTTAATATCAACCCAAACATCACCGATCAAATCCGCCCCGCCTGATAATCGTCGATAGCCTGGTTGATTTGCACTTGGGCGTTCATCACAAACGGCCCGTGCTGCACGATGGGTTCATGCAAGGGTGCGCCAGCTACCACAATCAAGCGACTGGCTTGATTGGCTTGCAAGCTAACGCCGTCCGCCGCCGGATCGTTAGTCAAAATCGCCATGCGCTGCGAGGCGACCGTTTGTTCGGCCACAGTCACTTCGCCACGATAGACATAGAAAAACCCATTATGCCCTGCTGGCAAACTTTGGCTAAAGCTGGCACCCGCCGGTAAATGCACATCCAGAAACACTGGCTGGGTAGTGGGCCGCTGAATTGCCCCCGCCACACCATGACTTACTCCGGCAATTACTCTGACCTTTACGCCCTCGGCAGTCACAAATTCCGGAATCTGCTCGCTTTGTACATCCTGGTAGGCAGCGGGCGTCATTTTGTCGGCTGCCGCTAAATTGATCCATAGCTGAAAGCCTTCCAGCAAACCGTCTTTTTGCTCGGGCATTTCCGAATGAATAATACCGCGACCTGCGCTCATCCATTGGATTCCGCCGGTTTCCAGTAAACCTTGATGACCGGCGTTATCACTGTGCCGCATCCGTCCTTTGACTAAATACGTCAAGGTCTCGAAGCCGCGATGCGGGTGATTGGGAAAGCCGGCGATGTAATCGTTGGGTTGGTTACTGCCAAACGCATCCAGCATCAAAAACGGATCCAAACGTGTTTGCAAGGCTTGGCCCAACACCCGGGTCAATTTCACCCCCGCACCGTCGGAGGTGGCGCGGCCAACCACGATTTGTTCGATACTTCGAGACTGTTTTACCGCATCATTTTTAAGTTCTTGAATAGACATGATAAATCTCCTGTTGCTGAATAATCACTCAAGCAGCCAACGCGGCAATTTGGTTTGCAGCGCTTTGTAAAGCCAGTTGTTCCGCATCGCCGCCCATTGCCAACCCTTCTGCGTAAATAAAGGTGACATCGGTCATGCCCAAAAATCCCAAAACAGTGCGCAAATAATTGCTTTGGCTATCTGTGCTGGTGCCGCTATGCATGCCGCCAGCGGTTTGAATCACATAAACCTGCTTGTTTTTCAGCAAGCCTTCTACGCCGTTTTCGCTGTACTGAAATGTTACTCTGGCGCGGGCAATCGCATCGATCCAGGCTTTGAGTTGCGCGGGGATACCAAAGTTATACATTGGCGCACTCAACACAATCTGATCGGCCTGTTGAATCTCGGCGATTAAGGCATCATCCAAAGCCACCCGTTGCGCTTGCGCCGGACTGCGTTGTTCAGCCGGCGTGCTCAAGGCAATCAAGGCCGCTTCGTCCAGCATGGGATGCGGAGTTTTTGCCAAGTCGCGCACCACCAAAGTCGCGGTCGGATCTTGCTGTTTTAAACCGGCGACCAAGCTATCCGCCAAGCGGCTGGAGTAGGCATTGTCGGCACGGATACTGGAATTGATTTGCAGAATGTTCATTTGAGTCTCCCAACTGTTTTTGAAGTTGAAACGACTATACGCTTAGACAATATTGGGCAGAAGCCCAGAAAATGGATAACATTGTTCCATTGGAGGAACAATCGATGAAAATAGAACCCAATGATTTATGGCTATTTGCCAAAGTCGCCGATGCCGGCAGTTTTTCCAAAGCCGGCGAAATACTGGGCTTACCAAAATCAACCGTGTCGCGACGCATCAGTAATCTGGAAAAACAACTGGGCGAACGCTTGCTGCAACGCACCACCCGCCAATTGAACCTGACTGAATTTGGCCAGCGTTTGCTGCAACATGGCCGTCAGGTCAGCGAAGAAATCGACGCCGCCATGGCCTTGGCCCAGCATAGGCAAATCCAGCCCAGCGGCGTACTGCGCATCTCCATGCCCAACGATTTTGCCAATCTGTTTCTGGCACCGTTACTGGCAGAATTTAGTGACAGCTATCCGGCTATATCCTTAGAAATTGATTTATCCGCCCGTCGCGTTGATTTGCTAAGCGAGAGTTTTGATTTGGCCGTCAGGATGGGCACGCTGCCGGACGACGCCAGCTTGACGGCAAAACGGCTTAATGTGCAAGCCTGGGGCCTGTATGCCTCGCCAATTTATCTGGAAAAACGCGGCGCACCGGCGCGCCCGGAAGATTTATTGCTGCACGATGCACTAAGCTTGTTGGCAGGCAATCGCGAGGCTCAGGCATGGCAACTCAACCACGCAGCACAACAGTGGCTGGGCATGCCGCAGGTGCGTATCAAAGCCAACTCACCTGAATTGCTGGTAAAGCTGGCCACACAACACCAAGGCATCGTCGCCGCCCCCGCCTCGTACGCCGATACTTATGTGCAAAAAAAGGAATTGGTGCGAGTGCTGCCGGACTGGTGTTTGCCGCAAACGATAGCCTGGTTGGTATTTCCTGGCAGACGCTTGATGCCGGCCAAAACGCGAGTGTTTATGGACTTTTTGGCGTTGCGTATACCGTCGTTTACATAAGATTAGCCTGGATGCAGTAAACACCCCGGATTCCGCGGCGCTGCATCCGGGCTACCAAGGCAAGGCAACACCGTCGTATTTAAAAAATCGCCCGGTTTCTGTCAGCTTGAAATGATCGATCACAGTACGCATGCCGGAAACACTTTCTTCAACATCGATAAGACCGTTGGGGCCGCCCATATCGGTTCTGACCCAGCCTGGATGCAAAATCAATACGCCAACCGCGCTGGGTCGCAAGTCGATAGACAAGCTTTTTAAGGCGGCATTCAAACCCGCCTTGCTGGAACGATACAAGATACTGCCGCCGCTGGTATTGTCGGAGATACTGCCCATCAAACAGCTCAAAGCCACGATTAAAGGCTGGTCAGCGCGTTGCAGATTTGGCAAAAACGCTTCGGCCAATTTAACTGGCGCCAGCACGTTGATTGCCAGGGTATTCGCCCAACTTTGATAATCAAGCTGCCCAAAACCGTGTCCAGATTTATCGCCGTATACGCCAGCGTTATTTAGCAGGACATCGATCTTATGGTCAGAAAGCTTGGCTGCCAAAGCATCTATTTGGCTTAGATCAGCCACATCCAACGCTTCAATTTTGATTAAAGGATATTGTCTGGCAAGTTCGGACAATGCCTCGGCTTGATTTGGGTTGCGGCAAGCAGCAATCACCTGCCAACCGGCCTGCGCATATTGCCTGGAAAATTCCAAACCCAGGCCACGATTGGCTCCAGTGATTAAAACGGTTTGCATGATGATGTCTCCAAGCAGTTTTTAAAAATAAAATTTCAATCGCGGTAAATTACTACCTTACAAAATACGCGCACAATCAACCCTGACGACTATTGATTGAACTAATCCTGTTTAGAGATGCCTGAGCGCCATAGATTCAATATCAGTTTTGGAGGCTACTATGCAAATGCAATCAGTTAAATCCAGCACCATCGATGTAGTCGGTTACGACGAGCAAACCCGCAAAATGCGGGTGTCCTTTAAAGATCAACAAGCCCAGGATTTTTGCCATGTGCCAGAGCATTTGTTCGCAGAATTTTTAAAAGCCCGCTCTAAAAATCGGTTTTATAAGCGTCATCTGCAAGACCTGTTTCCCTGTTAAGCAAACAGTCGGTCGGATGCGCTTAATCCGGCCGACTAATAGCCTTAGCTAAATTGACGACTTTGGCCTTTTTCAAGGCCTTGCTCAGCAGCAGATAAGTATCTCGATCAAATGCCGGCCGACCAGACGCCAATACGTCGTCAAGGTCTGCATCGTGTTTTGCGGTGCCCAAGTAACACCAGCGATCAATCACATGTAACTCCTCGCCTTCGCGTACGCCTATAGCCCCCGGATAAGGCCAACTGGCCAGTTTTAGTTTATCCATCGCTATCATCAACCGGGCGGCATGGGCCAAGGCTGACTCCTTGCCCACGCAAGCACCCGCGCATTTTTTAAGTTGATGGGCAAAACAAGGCCGACCGGCGGCGGTTTTTTCCAAACCCAATACGCTCAAACACAGTTGCTGCTGCTCGGCGACGCTACGCAAGGCTTTTTGCGCATCGCGCAAGCTGTTATACAAACCGTAAAGATTATCCTGCGCGCCAAAATCCAAGTCACCAGCCCACTTTAAGACCGGGCGCAAATGCTCGCCTTGTTGTTGCAATTGCCAGGCGCACAAGGCATTTTTGCGGCGCAAGCGCTGATTGTGGACCGGCATCATCTGCTTGATTAACTTGGCCTCGGTCAACAAAGCGCCCAATTCGCCAGCCGTTTCGATCCAGTCGATGCGGCGTAATTGCTGTGCCAGACTCATTTCCTTGTTAGCCCGATGATCCGCAGAAAAATGCGACAGCACCCGCTGCCGGATGTTGACGCTTTTACCGATGTACAAAGGTAAATCGTTTTCGCCGTAAAACAGATATACGCCAGGGCCGTCCGGCAAATCGTTCATCACTAGCGGGTCTATATTGGACGGCAAACTGGAGCGGTTGACCAGCTTTTGCACGGTAGCGCCGATAGTCTCGGCCGGGAAATTATTCGCTAAATGCGTCCAAAATTGATGAATCAATTGCGCATCGGCCAAAGCCCGGTGTCTGTCCTTGGCTTTGAGTTGATAGCGTTCGATCAGGCTATCCAGATTATGCCGATGGTGCTGCGGATACATCGCCCGCGAAAGCTTGACGGTGCATAACACGCTGGGTTTAAACGGCATGCCCAGCCGATCAAACTCGTTCTTCAAAAAGCCGTAATCAAAGCGGGCATTATGAGCAATAAACAAGCGGCCTTGCAGCAACTGCGCCACTTCAGCGGCTACTTGCGCAAAACTGGGCGCCTGTTCCACCATCTGATTATTGATGCCGGTCAATTGCTCGATAAACAAAGGGATGCGAATTTGCGGATTGACCAATTGGTTCCATTCCCGCACCCCATCGGCATCGACCAGCACGATGCCGATTTCGGTAATCCGATCTTTGATCGCCGATGTGCCAGTGGTTTCTAAATCGACAAAGGCCAACGCTTGCATTAAAGCGTCTCCGCCCAATCTAGCGGGCAACTACACATCACATTACGATCACCATACACATTATCAATGCGACCGACTGGCGGCCAGTATTTATCGTCATGCTGATGACTGTCCGGGAAAAAGGCTTTTTGCCTGGAATACGGCAGCGTCCATTCGTCCAATAACAAGCGATGGGTGTGCGGTGCATTATGCAGCACGTTGTTAAGGCTATCGGCACTGCCGTCCTCGATTTCTTTAATTTCGGCGCGAATCGCAATCAAGGCCGCGCAAAAGCGGTCAATTTCAGTTTTATTCTCGCTTTCAGTAGGTTCTATCATCAAGGTATCAGCAACCGGGAACGACACCGTCGGCGCGTGGAAGCCGTAATCGATCAAACGCTTGGCGATGTCCTCGACGCTGACGTTGGCGGTTTTGCGGAATTGATGACAATCGATGATGCATTCGTGCGCCACCCAGCCATTGGCGTCGGTATATAAAATCGGATAATGCGCTGCCAGGCGGCGGGCGATGTAGTTGGCATTCAGCACTGCCATCAAAGTAGCGCGTCGCAACCCGCTAGCCCCCATCATGGCGATATAGGCCCAGGAAATGGTCAAAATACTCGCCGACCCCCAAGGCGCCGCCGACACGGTGCCGACAGTGCCGTGTTCGCCTTTGGCCGGATTGACGCCTTCCACCAGCGGATGATCGGGCAAAAACGGCGCCAGATGTGCGCCCACCCCAATCGGCCCCACCCCAGGACCACCGCCGCCATGCGGAATGCAAAAAGTCTTGTGCAAATTAAGGTGCGCCACGTCGGCGCCGATTTTCCCCGGACGGCAAATACCGACCAGGGCATTGAAATTGGCACCATCCATATACACTTGTCCGCCATGCTGATGCACGATGTCGCAAATGTCTCTAAATGCCTGCTCGTAAACACCATGCGTCGATGGATAAGTAATCATCAAGGCAGCCAACGTGTCTTGGTATTGCGCAACTTTGGCGCGCAAATCCTCAAGGCTGACATTGCCGTTGGCATCGCAAGCCACCACCACTACTTTCAAGCCAGCTAAACTCGCACTAGCTGGATTGGTGCCGTGCGCTGAAGCAGGAATCAGGCAAATATCACGCTGGCCCTGGCCGTTGACTTGATGATATTTTTTAATCACCAACAAACCCGTGTATTCGCCTTGCGAACCGGCATTGGGCTGCAAGGAAAACGCGTCAAAACCGGTCAGATCGCAAAGCATGTCTTCCAGTTCGGCAAATAATTGCTGATAGCCTTGCGCCTGATACAGCGGCACGAAGGGGTGCATGGCGTTAAACTCGTAAAAAGAAATGGCCTGCATTTCGGTGGCGGCATTTAGTTTCATGGTGCAGGAACCCAACGGAATCATCGCTCTATCCAAAGCAATATCGCGCCGCGCCAGTTTGCGCATATAGCGCATCATCTCGATTTCTGAGTGGTACAAACTAAACACCGGGTTTTGCAGAATCGCGTCATCGCGCAACAGCGCATCCGGGATGCACTCGCTTAAGCTGGCGTCCAATGCGCTGATGTCCGGCAGATCCGCCACCGGCAAAGCAAATACCTGCCACAAGGCCCGTAAGTGCTCGCGGGTGGTGGTTTCATCCAGGGAAATACCCAAGGTGTCGGCGTCGATTACGCGTAGATTGATATGGGCATCTGCAGCCTGCGCCGCTATGCGCCGGGCACGATTAGGCACTTTGACCTGTAGCGTGTCGAAATAGCACTGGCTTAAAACTTGATGCCCACTTTGCACGATTCCCGCCGCCAGAATTTGAGTGTAACGGTGCACCCGACCAGCGATCAAGCGCAGGCCTTGCGCGCCGTGATATACCGCATAAAAACCGGCGATGACCGCCAGCAGCACTTGCGAAGTGCAGATATTGCTGGTGGCTTTGTCGCGGCGGATATGCTGTTCACGGGTTTGCAAGGCCATGCGTAAGGCAATCTGGCCGTGGCTGTCTTTGGACACGCCGATCAACCTACCGGGCATGGAACGCTTAAATTCGTCGCGGGTGGCAAAAAACGCCGCATGCGGCCCGCCGTAACCCATAGGCACACCAAACCGTTGGGCGCTGCCTACGGCAATATCGACATCATAGGCAGCCGGTGGTTTGAGTAACACCAGACTCAATAAATCAGCAGCTACCGTCACCAAAGCCTGTTTACCGTGGGCAATCGCTGTGGCTTGGGTAAGATCGCGAATTTCGCCAGCGGAACCCGGATATTGCAAAATCAGCGCAAAGAAATCGTGTTGCTGCAAATTATCAAACGGGTCGGCAACCACAACCTGATAACCCAACGAAGCGGCGCGGGTCTTGACCACCGCTATGGTTTGCGGATGACAATCCTGATCGATCAGTACCGTATTAGCCTCGCTTTTAGCCAGTCGCCGCGACATGGTCATGGCCTCCGCAACTGCAGTGGCTTCATCAAGCAAGGACGCGTTGGCGATCTCCATACCGGTCAAGTCGATGATCATTTGCTGAAAATTTAATAAGGCTTCCAATCGGCCCTGCCCCACCTCTGCCTGATACGGCGTATAGGCTGTATACCAGCCGGGATTTTCCAGCACGTTGCGTTTAATCACTGCGGGCATGATGGTGTCGTAATAACCCATGCCTATCATCGACACCAGCACCTGGTTACGCTCACGCATCGCGCGCAGATACTTGATCACCGCGCGTTCGCTGATAGTTTCGGTTAGTTTAAGCGGCTCGTGATTCAGAATATTGGCCGGGATTATGTCGCGGATAATATCCTCAAGTTCCTGCAACCCCAGTTCGGCCAGCATTTTCTGGGTTTGCTGCGGATTGGGGCCGATATGCCGCTGAATAAAATTACCGCGCATTTCCAGTTGGTCGAGTCGGGGGCGTTTTGCTGACATGAGATTAGTTTTGGCTATGTTTGTGTTTGCAGTACTTCCACGCATTGTGTTTACAATGTAACGCCACGCGAAGCCATTTAGAAGTCGGTTCTCGGACCGACAGCCGAGATACTTTTCTTTGCTTGTCCTCGGCAATTGCTCCTGCATTGCCCTACCTTCCTGCATCCCTGCAGTCGAAAGAAAAGTATCCAAAAGAAAAGACACCCAACATACCGCTGTAATCCTGCGCTTTACGAAAACCATCCCTGGTTTTCGCCCTGCGGGCCAGCCTATCGGCTGT